>JAHJYN010000124.1 GCA_018826885.1 Alphaproteobacteria bacterium
CGGTCTTGATGACATCCAGATTGTGCTCGATCACGACGATGGTATTGCCGGCCTCGACCAGTTCCTGCAGCACCTCCAGCGGCTTCTTCGTGTCCTCGAAATGCAGGCCGGTGGTCGGCTCGTCGAGGATGTAGAGGGTCTTGCCGGTGGCGCGCTTCGACAGCTCCTTGGACAGTTTGACCCGCTGGGCCTCACCGCCCGACAGGGTGGTGGCGGGCTGGCCGACCTTGACGTAGCCGAGGCCGACGCGCTCCAGCGTCAGCATGCGGTCGCGGATCGGCGGCACGGCCTTGAAGAAGGTCGCGGCCTCCTCGACCGTCATATCCAGAACGTCGGATATGCTCTTGCCCTTGAAGACGATTTCCAGCGTCTCGCGGTTGTAGCGTTTGCCCTTGCAGACGTCGCAGGTGACATAGACGTCGGGCAGGAAATGCATCTCGATCTTGATGACGCCGTCGCCCTGACAGGCCTCGCAGCGGCCGCCCTTGACGTTGAAGCTGAAGCGACCGGGGCCATAGCCGCGGGCCTTGGACTCCGGCAGGCCGGCGTACCAGTCGCGGATCGGCCCGAAGGCGCCCGTATAGGTGGCCGGGTTCGAACGCGGGGTGCGGCCGATGGGCGACTGGTCGATGTCGATGACCTTGTCGAAATGCTCCATCCCCTCGATCCGGTCGTGGGGGGCGGGCGCGTCCGAGGCATTGTGCAGGCGGCGCGCGGCGGCCTTGTACAGCGTCTCGATGGTGAAGGTCGATTTGCCGCCGCCCGACACGCCGGTGATGCAGGTGAACAGGCCGACCGGGATCTCGCCCGTGACGTTCTTGAGGTTGTTGCCGGTGGCGCCGGTGATGCGGAGCATCCGCTTGCGGTTCACCGGTCGGCGGCCATCGACGGGCAGTTCAATCTCGCGCTCGCCGGTCAGATATTTGCCGGTCAGGGACCTGGGGTTGGCCATCACCTCATCCGGCGTGCCCTGGGCGCAGATTTCGCCGCCGTGGACGCCCGCGGCCGGGCCCATGTCGATGACGTGGTCGGCGGTCAGGATGGCTTCCTCGTCGTGCTCGACGACCAGCACGGAATTGCCGAGGTCGCGCAGGCCGCGCAGGCTGTCCAGCAGGCGGCTGTTGTCGCGCTGGTGCAGGCCGATCGAGGGCTCGTCCAGCACATAGAGGACGCCGGTCAGGCCCGAGCCGATCTGGCTGGCCAGACGGATGCGCTGGCTCTCGCCGCCCGAGAGCGTGCCCGAGTTCCGCGACAGGTTCAGATATTCGAGTCCGACATTGTTCAGGAAGCGCAGCCGGTCGGTGATCTCCTTGAGGATGCGCCGGGCGATCTCGGCCTGTTTCTCGGTCAGGGTCTCCTCGAGCGTCGAGAACCAGAGATACGCCTTTGAAATCGACAGGGCGGAGACGTCGGCGATGTCCTCGCCGCCGATCTTGACCGACAGGGCCTCGGGCTTCAGCCGCTTGCCGCCGCAGGACTCGCAGGGCGTCTCGGACTGGTAGCGGCCCAGTTCCTCGCGCACCCAGGCGCTGTCCGTCTCGCGCCAGCGACGTTCCAGATTGGGCAGCACACCCTCGAACGGCTTGGAGACCTCATATTTGCGGGCGTTGTCGTCATAGACGAATTTGATCTTCTCCTTGCCCGTGCCGCCCAGGATGACGTCGCGCGCCTGTTGCGGCAGGTCGCGCCAGGCCTTGTCCATCGAGAAGCCATAGTGGCGGGCCAGCGCCTGCAGCGTCTGGGTGTAGAGGGGCGAGGGACCGCGCGACCAGGGGGCGACCGCGCCCTTGTGCAGGGTCTTGTCGGTATCCGGCACCACCAGTCCGGCATCGAAGGCCAGTTTGACGCCCAGACCGTCGCACGACGGGCAGGCGCCGGTCGGGCTGTTGAACGAGAACAGCCGCGGCTCGATCTCGCTGATCGTAAAGCCCGACACCGGACAGGCGAACCGCTCGGAAAAGATCATGCGGCGGGGCTCGGTCTCGCCCTCGGCGACGCCGGCCCATTCGGCCACCGCGATGCCGTCGGTCAGCTTCAGCGCCGTCTGCAGACTGTCGGCATAGCGGCCCTCGAGTCCGTCCTTGGTGATCAGCCGGTCGACCACGACGTCGATGTCGTGCTTGAATTTCTTGTCGAGAACGGGCGCGTCCTCGATGGGGTAGAACTCCCCGTCGATCTTCAGCCGCTGATAGCCCAGCCGCTGCCATTCGGCGATTTCCTTGCGATATTCACCCTTGCGGTCGCGCACCACGGGCGCCAGCAGCAGGATGCGCTCGCCCTCGGGCAGGGCGGTCAGCTGGTCGACCATCTGGCTGACGGTCTGGCTTTCGATCGGAAGGCCCGTGGCCGGCGAATAGGGCACGCCGACTCGCGCCCAGAGCAGGCGCATATAGTCGTGGATCTCGGTCACCGTGCCGACGGTCGAGCGCGGGTTCTTCGACGTCGTCTTCTGTTCGATGGAGATGGCCGGCGACAGGCCCTCGATCAGGTCGACGTCCGGCTTGCCCATCAGCTCCAGGAACTGGCGCGCATAGGCCGACAGGCTCTCGACATAGCGGCGCTGACCCTCGGCATAGATGGTGTCGAACGCCAGCGAGGACTTGCCCGAGCCCGACAGCCCCGTCATGACCACCAGCTGGCCAC
>JAHJYN010000125.1 GCA_018826885.1 Alphaproteobacteria bacterium
ATGAAGGTCGTTCTGCTTGAACGCGTCGAGAATCTCGGCGCCATCGGCGACGTCGTGTCCGTCAAGGACGGCTTCGCCCGTAACTTCCTCCTGCCGCGCGACAAGGCGCGTCGGGCCACCGCCGCCAACCTGAAAGCCTTCGAAGTCGAACGCGCCGCCATCGAGGCCCGCAACGACAAGAACAAGGCCGAGGCCCAGAAGATCGCCGACAAGATCGACGGTCATACCTACGTCATGATCCGTCAGGCCGGCGAGACCGGCCAGCTGTACGGTTCGGTCGCCGGTCGCGACGTCGCCGAGGCCATCCGTGCCGAAGGCGGCCTGGTCGAGCGCAGCCAGATCGTGCTGCACGTTCCGATCAAGGTGCTGGGTGTCCACGACGTGCTGGTTCGCCTGCACGCCGAGGTTTCGGCCACCGTCAAGATGAACGTTGCCCGTTCGCTGGACGAAGCCGAGCGTCAGGCCAAGGGTGAAGACGTCATCCGCTCGCAGTTCGACGATGAGCGCCAGGCCGCCGATGAGGCTGCCCAGGAGCTGATCGCGGGCGGCGCCGGCCAGCAGGAAGGTCTCGGCGAAGAGGCCTGATCGCCTCCGTCCGACTGACTGCCACTGAATGAGGGGGATGCGCCATCGGTGCATCCCCTTTTTCGTGGCCGGATTTCATCCGTCCACAACGCGGTCAGACTATCGACAGCTTTGCGACCGCGCCTGACGCAGGGACAGTTAAGAGTTAACCCATGAACGCCCTCGCCCCCCTGTCGCTGTCGGACTCCGGTCCCCAATCCCTGCCGCATAACCTCGAGGCCGAGCAGGCGCTGCTGGGTTGTCTGCTGTTCGACAATGCCGCCTTCGAGCGTCTGTCCGACAAGCTGCGCGGCAGCCATTTCCACGAGCCGTTCCACCAGCGCCTCTACGATGTGATCGAGGATCACATCCGTCAGGGCCTGCTGGCCGAGCCGACCCTGCTGATGGGCCGCTTCAAGCAGGATCCGGCCTTCGAACAGTTCGGCGGCCTGCGCTATCTGGCCGATCTGGTCGACCGCGCCCCGCCCGCTGCCAATGCGCCCGACTATGCCCGCGTCATCTACGACCTGGCCCTTCGACGCGAGCTGATCCGCATCGGTGGCGACATCAGCCGCGCCGCCCCCGACCCCGAAACACCGGCCCTGGACCAGATCGAGGTCGCCGAACAGTCGCTCTACACCCTCGCCGAAACCGGCAAGCCGTCATCCGGTTTTGTCAGTTTTTCCCAGGCCCTGGCCGGCGCGGTCCAGATGGCGGGCGAAGCCTATCAGCGCGACGGCAAGCTGGCCGGTCTGGCCACGCAGCTGGATGACCTCGACCAGAAGCTGGGCGGTCTCTACCCCTCCGACCTGCTGATCCTCGCGGGACGCCCGTCGATGGGCAAGACCTCGCTGGCGACCAATGTCGCCTTCAACGTCGCCCGGAACTATCGCTGGGAGCCGACGCCCGAGGGACGCAAGACCGTCTCGGGCGGCGTGGTCGCCTTCTTCTCGCTGGAAATGAGCGCCGAACAGCTGGCCATGCGGATTCTGGCCGACGCCTCCGGCATTTCGTCGGACCGCCTGCGCAAGGGCGAGATCGACGCCTCGGACTATGGACGGCTGCGCGATGCGGCGATCGAGATCGGCGAAAGCCCCCTCTACATCGACGCCACCGGCGGTCTGGCCATCTCGAAAATGGCCGCCCGCGCCCGCCGTCTGAAGCGTCAGGAGCACGGCCTCGACCTGATCATCGTCGACTATCTGCAGCTGCTGACCGTCGGCGATGCCAACAACCAGAAGAACCGGGTGCAGGAGGTGTCCGAGATCACCGGGGGCCTCAAGGCGCTGGCCAAGGAACTGAATGTGCCGGTGCTGGCCCTGTCCCAGTTGTCGCGTCAGGTCGAAAGCCGCGACGACAAGCGGCCCCAGCTGTCCGACCTGCGCGAATCGGGCTCAATCGAGCAGGACGCCGACGTGGTCATGTTCGTCTATCGCGAAAGCTATTATCTCGGCCGCTCCGAACCCCGCGAGGGTACCGAGGAACACCTCAAGTGGCAGCAGGACATGGACCAGCTGCAGCACGTCGCCGAGGTCATCATCGGCAAGCAGCGTCACGGCCCCATCGGCACCGTCCGCCTGTCCTTCGACGCCGACACCACCCGCTTCGGCAACCTCGCCCACGACAACCGCTACGACAATCAATACGGCGATTGAGCCGGGGGGCTTTTCGTTCTCTTCGCAGGTGCGGCATAAGGACGGGATGACCCGTGCCCGCCTTTCGGTCGATCTCGACGCGCTCGCCGCCAACCACGCCTTCCTCGAACGCCTGACCGGGCGGCCGGTGCAGCCGGTTGTCAAGGCGGATGCCTATGGGCTGGGGGCCGAGGCCTGTGTGACGCGGCTGATGCTGGCGGGGGCGCGGACCTTCTTCGTCGCCCGTCTGTCCGAGGGGCTGGCCCTGCGCGAGGCCATGGGCGCCCACCCGATCGTCTATGTGCTGGACGGCTGCACCGAGGGTGCGGCTGCGGCGCTGCGTGAGGCCGACCTGCGTCCCGTGATCAACCACGCCGACCAGCTGACCCGTTGGAGCGAGGCCGGCGGTGGCCCGTGCGGGCTGCACATTGACACCGGCATGAACCGGCTGGGGTTTCGCCCGGAACAGGCGCCGCCCCCCTTCCCCGGTCTGGAGCTGGTGATGAGCCATCTGGCCTGCGCCGATGAGCCCGACAGCCCGATGAATCCGCAGCAGCGGGATACCTTTACCGCTCTGCGGCCGCGCTATCCCGATGCCCTCGCTTCCTTCGCCAATTCGGGGGGGTGCTTCCTCGGACCCGACTACGCCTTCGATGCGGTACGCCCCGGGATCAGCCTGTGGGGCGGCGGACCCGAGGGGCGGCCGGACCCGCGTATCCGGCCCGTCGCGACGTTCAGCGCCCCCATCCTGCAGGTGCGCCAGGTGCCAGTGGGAGAAAGCGTCGGCTACGCCCAAGGTACGGTTGCTGAACGGCCATTGACCGTCGCCACGGTCGGCGCCGGCTATGCCGACGGGGTGATGCGCGCCACCAGCCCCAAGGGTCAGGTCTTCGTGGCCGGAGCGCTACGGCCCATTCTGGGGCGGATTTCCATGGACGCCCTGGCGGTCGACGTCACCGGCCTTGACGTCGTCGAGGGCGACCGGGTCGAACTGTTCGGTGCCAACCGCCCGATCGATGATGCCGCGCGCGACACCGGCACCATCGCCTATGAGCTGCTGACCTCGGTCGGCGGCCGGGTGGACCGGACCTATACCGGCTAGGCCTACGTCAGGATCGGTCGCAGGCCTCATCCGACCCTCTGCGCCCGGCGCCGAAATCGGTGTAAGCGAGGCTCATGGCTCGTGACTCATCCCAATACATCTGCCGCGTCTGCGGGGCCGTCCATGCCAAATGGGCCGGCCAGTGCTCGGCCTGCGGCGAGTGGAACTGCCTGACCGAGGAGGTCGGCGGCGCGCCCCCGGGGGCGCTCAAGCCGGCGGCCACCAAGCGGGCGCGCGGCATCCAGTTCGAGGACCTGAAATCCGAAAGCCCCGAACCACCTCGCCTGATCACCGGCGTCAGCGAGTTCGACCGGGTTTGCGGCGGCGGGCTGGTGCCCGGCTCGGCCCTGCTGATCAGCGGGGATCCCGGCGTCGGCAAGTCGACCCTCTTGCTGGAAGTCTGCGCCCGCGCGGCGCTGAAGGGGGCCAGGGTCGCCTATCTGTCGGGCGAGGAGGCGGTGGAACAGATCCGCTCGCGCGCCCGCCGCATGGGGCTGTCCGAGGCCGACGTTGCCCTCGCCTCGGCCACGGCGCTTCGGGAAATCGTCGCGACGCTGAAGCGCGAGGCCTTCGATCTGGTAGTGATCGACTCCATCCAGACCCTGTGGTCCGACGTGCACGAGGCCGGGCCGGGGTCGATCGTTCAGGTGCGGGCCTGTGCCTCCGAACTGGTGCGGCTGGCCAAGGCGGGCGGTCCGGCCATGATCCTGGTCGGCCACGTCACCAAGGACGGACAGGTCGCCGGTCCCCGCGTGGTCGAGCACATGGTCGATGCGGTCCTGAACTTTGAGGGCGAGCGCGGCTATCCCTTCCGCGTCCTGCGGGCCGGCAAGAACCGCTTCGGTGCGACCGACGAGATCGGCGTGTTCGAAATGGGCGATACGGGGCTGCGCGAAGTCACCAACCCCTCGGCGCTGTTCCTCGGCGACCAGAACGGCGACCGGTCCGAGCGCGAGCCGGGCACCGCCGTCTTTGCCGGCATAGAGGGCTCCCGGCCCGTGCTGGTCGAGATCCAGGCCCTGTCCGCCCCCTCCGCCTATGGCACGCCGCGTCGCGCGGTCGTGGGCTGGGACTCGGGGCGGCTGGCCATGGTGCTGGCGGTGCTGGAGTCGCGCTGCGGCCTCGGCTTCGGCGACCGCGACATCTATCTGAATGTCGCCGGCGGGCTGAAGATCAATGAGCCCGCCGCCGACCTTGCCGCGGCGGCGGCCCTGATCAGTTCGGTCTGCGATGTGCCCCTGCCCAAGGGGTGTGTGGTGTTCGGAGAGATCGGCCTGTCGGGCGAGGTCCGCGCCGTCGGCCGCGCCGAGGCGCGCCTGCGGG
>JAHJYN010000126.1 GCA_018826885.1 Alphaproteobacteria bacterium
AATGTCTGCTTGAAATGCGCCGCGCGCTGGGGCATACGCCCCTTCTGGTCAAGACCGCGCGCCGATGGGTCCGCCCACGGCGCGTTGTTCATTGTCCGGGCCACAGGAGTGTAGCTCAGCTGGTAGAGCATCGGTCTCCAAAACCGAGGGTCGTGGGTTCGAGTCCCTCCACTCCTGCCATTTCCCCTGTTGCCATCGCCTGGGAATGCCCATGTGGGTGGTGACAGACTGAAAGTTTTGAAGAGACAGCATATGGCCAAGGCGAAAACACCGGGTGGACGTCGGACGGCGGGGGGCAAGGGCCCGGTCGCTGCCCAGACCGTTTCCGTCGATACCCCGGCGCCGAAAAAGCGGACCTCGCCGGTCCAGTTTTTCTCCCAGGTCCAGGCCGAAGGTCGCAAGATCGTCTGGCCGAGCCGCAAGGAGACCTGGATCACCTCGGTGATGGTGTTCATCATGGTGCTTCTGGCCGCCGCCTTCTTCTTCGTGGTCGATTTCGGCCTGAGCGCGATCTCGCAGCGCATTCTCGCCATCGGCACCTGAGGATTTCGACATGACTGATGCCGCCCCCGCCGCCGCGCCCGCCAATCCCCGCCACAAGTGGTACATCGTCCACGCCTATTCCAACTTCGAAAAGAAGGTGGCGCAGCATCTGGAAGACCAGGCGCGCCAGCAGGGCCTGAGCGACTATTTCTCGGAAATCCTCGTCCCGGCCGAAGAGGTCATCGAGGTCCGCCGCGGCCGCAAGGTGAACTCGGAACGCAAATTCATGCCCGGCTATGTGCTGGTCAAGATGGAGCTGACGGACGAGGCCTATCACTTGGTCAAGAACACGCCCAAGGTCACCGGCTTCCTCGGCGCTCAGGGCGGCACCAAGCCGCTGCCGGTCTCGGAACGTGAGATCCAGAACATCATCGGCACCTCGGAAGAGGGCGTCGAGCGGCCCAAGCCCCGCATCCACTTCGACATCGGCGAGACCGTCAAGGTCGTCGACGGTCCGTTCGCCAGCTTCGACGGACAGGTCGAAAGCGTCGACGAGGACAACGCCCGCCTGCGCGTGGCCGTGTCCATCTTCGGCCGCCCGACCCCGGTCGATCTGGAATACAACCAGGTGGAAAAGGTCTCGGGCTAGAGCCTCGTCCGGGGGCCCGCTTCCGAACCGCGGTCTTCGGTGATATCCCTTCGGCATGAGGGGACTGTTGGCACTGGCCAGTGTGGGGGTCGCGGTCCTGTTGCAGGTCGCGCCGGTCCTCGCCCAGGACACCCCGTCCGACCCAACCCTGCCCGAGACCCGGGTCGATGACATCGTTGTGGATGCCCGCCCGCTTGAGGTGATCGCCGAGGATTTCGTCGCGACCGTCTCGGCCCCGCCACGTAGCCGGGGGCTGGCTCGCTGGAGCGGCACCGTCTGCATCGGTGTGGTCAATTTCCGCAATGACATCGCCCATCTGATCATCGACCGCATTTCGGACGTGGCCGAGGACCTCGAGATTCGGCTGGGCGAACCCGGCTGCAAGCCCAATCTGGTCATCGCGGGCACGGACGATGCCTCGGGCCTGGCCCGGGAAATGGTCCGCCGGTACCGACGCCCGTTCTTTCGCTATGGCTATACGCGGTCGAACCGCGGCAGCGGCGCCCTGGCCGCCTTCCAGACCACCGAGGCTCCGGTGCGCTGGTGGCATATGAGCCTGCCGATCAACACGATCGATGGCTCGCCCGCCATTCGCCTGCCGGGACAGGGCTATTGGGTATCCCCGTGTGCGGGGTCCAGACTGGGCAGCCGCTCCTGCGACGCCATCACCGACCATCTGACGCGGCTGATCATCATCGTTGACGTCGACCGGGTCGCGGGCAAGTCCGTCGCCCAGCTCGCCGACTATCTGACGCTGGTCGCCCTGGCCCAGATCGAACCCGACGCCGACTACAGCGCCTTTGACACCGTGCTCAACCTGTTTGATCCGGACCTGCAGATCACCGGGCTGACCGATTGGGACCTGATCTATCTGGACGCTCTCTATTCCGGGGAGGACGAACGGCTCGACCCCCGCGAACAGGCCGCCCGCATGGTGCCCGCCCTGAGAGCGCGGGAAGGGGAGTGACCCCATTTGCCAACCGGCGCCGCGTCCGCTATACGCGCGCCTCGCTCTGATCAGGGCGGTGCGGGCTTGCTCGCATAAATCCGTGGGAGGCTGCCATGCCGCACCACGGCTCATCCGCAGGGATTGATTTCCCCGCTTCATAGGAGAGACCAATGGCCAAGAAGATTCTCGGCTTCATCAAGTTGCAGGTGCCCGCGGGCTCCGCCACGCCTTCGCCCCCGATCGGGCCGGCGCTCGGCCAGCGCGGCGTCAACATCATGGGCTTCTGCAAGGAGTTCAACGCGCGCACCGAGAAGGAAGCCAAGGGCACCCCGCTTCCGACCGTCATCACTGTCTACCAGGACAAGAGCTTCACCTTCATCACCAAGACGCCCCCGGCGACCTGGTATCTGAAGGAGGCGACCAAGCTGAAATCGGGCGCCAAGGCCACCGGTCGCGAGACCGTCGGCAAGATCACCCGCACCCAGCTGCGCGAGATCGCCGAGAAGAAGATGAAGGACCTGAACGCCAACGACATCGAGGCCGCGGCCAAGATCATCGAAGGCTCCGCCCGCGCCATGGGCCTGAACGTGGTGGAGGCCTAAGCCATGACCAAACAAACCAAGCGTATCAAGGCCTGGACCGGCAACCGTGAAACGGCCCTGCCGTTCGCCGAGGCCATCAAGACCGTCAAGGACAACGCCAAGGCCAAGTTCGACGAGTCGATCGAGATCGCCGTCAACCTGGGCGTCGACCCGCGTCACGCCGACCAGCAGGTCCGCGGTGTCGTCAACCTGCCGTCCGGCACCGGCCGCGACGTCCGCGTCGCCGTCTTCGCCAAGGACGCCAAGGC
>JAHJYN010000127.1 GCA_018826885.1 Alphaproteobacteria bacterium
CATGCGTTTGGCGGCTTCGGCGGCCCAGGTGGCGGCTGTCTTTTCCGGACCGCGCGGACTGCGAATGATGCGGGTGTTCGAGATCGGTTGAGTCGTCATGATCCCGTCTCTACGTTCCCGTCCATGACGATGGAAGACTCAGAGGCCCTGGGCTGGCGGTCGGTGGCCGACCTGATCGGCGATCACCCGGATGCGGCGGTAGCCCTGGTCGGCGCGCCCTTGAACGAACGCTCGCTGACGCCCGGCCGGTGTGACCTCGGCCCGCGCGCCTTCCGCGCCGTCCTGCCGCGCTTTTCGACCTATGATGTCGAGACCGGCCGCTCGCTCGAGGCGCCGGTGCACGACGCCGGGGATGTGGCGCTGAAGGCGCTGGCCCCCGATGCCGCCTTCCGGCCCTTGCGCGATGCGGTCGCGGCCCAGTCCGGACGCCGCCTGACCGTCATCATCGGCGGCAACAATGCCGTCACGCGCCCGGGTCTGCACGGACTCGGGCTGGAGGGCACGGGCCTGCTGACCCTCGACGCCCATTTCGACCTGCGCGACACGGATCAGGGTCTGACCAATGGCAATCCGGTTCAGGCCCTGCTCGACGACGGCATGGACGGATCGCTGATCAGCCAGGTGGGGCTGGCCCCCTTCGCCAATACAAAGCGGGCCCATGACACGGCCAATGCCGCCGGCATTTCGGTGCGCACGGCGGGCGATTGCCACCGAAAGGGCTTTGCCGCCGTCGTGGCCGAGGAACTGGAGCGTCTCGCCGCCCGCGCCGACCGCATCTATGTCGATGTCGACATCGACGTCATCGACCGCAGCCAGTGGCCGGCCAGCCCGGGCGCGCGACCGGGCGGGATCGGCGTCCACGCCTTCTTCGAGGCCACGCGGGTCATCGGCGCCTGCCGGAAAGTCCGCGCCGTGGATCTGACCGAGTACGATCCCTCGCTCGAGGTCGGCGATCTCGGATCGCTTACCGTCGGGCGCTGGTTCTGCGACCTGCTGGCCGGGTTCGAGACGCGATGAAGGCCGACCGTCTGATCACCGACTGTCGTCTGGCCACCATGGTCCCCGGCGGCGAGCCCTATGGCGCCATCGAGGACGGCGCGATCCTGATCCGCGAGGGACGCATCGTCTGGGTCGGCGCCCGGGCGGACCTGCCTGATCATCAAGCCACCGAAGTCGACGGGCTGGACGGCCGCTGGGTCACGCCCGGCCTGATCGACTGTCACACCCATCTGGTGTTCGGCGGCGACCGCTCGGGCGAGTATGAGCGACGCCTGACCGGTGTGCCCTACACACAGATCGCCCGCGAAGGGGGCGGCATCGCCTCGACCGTCCGCGCCACCCGCGAGGCCAGCGACGCCACCCTGACCGAACGGGCGCTGGACCGGCTGAAGGCCCTGACTGACGGCGGCGTCACCACCGTCGAGATCAAGTCGGGCTATGGTCTGGATGCCGCGACCGAGCTGCGCATGCTGCGCGTGGCCCGCGGGCTCGAGCAGGCGGGCAAGGTCCGCGCCTCCACGACCTTCCTCGGCCTGCACGCCATTCCGCCCGAATTCGCCGACCGTCGCGCGGCCTATGTCGATCTGATGGTCGATCAGGTCCTGCCGGCCGCCCACGCCGAGGGGCTGGTCGATGCGGTCGATGCCTATCTGGAGCCGATCGCCTTCACGGCCGAGGAGGTCGCGCGGCTGTTCGACAAGGCGCGACAGCTGGGCCTGCCGGTCAAGCTGCACGCCGACCAGCTCCGCGACGGGGGAGGGGCCGCGCTGGCCGCGCGATATCAGGCCCTGTCCGCCGACCATGTCGAATATATCTCGGACGACGGCGTGGCTGCCATGGCCGAGGCGGGTGTCGTGGCTGTCCTGCTGCCCGGCGCCTTCGTCATGCTGGACGAGACGAAACTGCCGCCGGTGCAGGCCTTCCGCGACGCCGGCGTGCCCATGGCGGTGGCGACCGACTGCAATCCCGGCACCTCGCCGTTGGCCTCGATGACTCTCGCGATGGCGCTGGCCTGTATGAAGTTCCGCCTGACTCCGGAGGAGGCACTCGCCGGCGCGACCCGTCACGCCGCCCGCGCCCTCAGCATCGCCGATCAGGCCGGCACGCTGGAGGTCGGCAAGGCCGCCGATCTGGCCGTCTGGGATGTCACCCGCCCGGCGGAACTGTCCTACTGGCTGGGCAAATCCTTGCTGCACCGGCGCTATCAGGCCGGACGCTAGCTCCGGGACAGGCCGTCGATGCCCTCATTGGCGAGGGTATCCGCCCGCTCGTTCAGCTCATGGCCTGCGTGGCCCTTGACCCAGTGCCATTTCACCTGATGCCGGGCGCGGGCCTCGTCCAGGCGGCGCCACAGGTCCTCGTTCTTGACCGGCTTCTTGTCGGCGGTCTTCCAGCCGCGGGATTTCCACGCGCTGATCCATTTGGTGATGCCGTCCATGACATAGCGGCTGTCGGTATGCAGATCGACGCGGCAGGGGCGCTTCAGCGCCTCCAGCGCCATGATGGCCGCGGTCATTTCCATGCGGTTGTTGGTGGTGTGGGGCTCGCCCCCCTTCAACTCGCGGATTTGTCCCGCACCGGCCTGAAGGATCGCGCCCCAGCCCCCCGGGCCGGGATTGCCGCGACAGGCGCCGTCCGTGTGGATGATGACGTGAGAAAGTTCGGGAGCCATGGCCGCGCACTACAGGATCGCTTGGCGCATGGCCATCACAAGGCCTATATGGGGTGTGATCAAAGATCATCGGCAATCCCGCCGTCCTTCCTGTTGAGACGTGGAATCATGCAGCCCGGTATTTGGCAAATTCTTGTTATCGCCGTTCTGGCCCTCCTGCTGTTCGGGGGACGCGGCAAGATTTCCGGCCTGATGGGCGACGCCGCCAAGGGCATCCGCGCCTTCCGCGAAGGCCTGAAGGGCGAGGACGACAAGTCGACCGGTGAAAGCGTTCTGCCCCGCACCGAGGCTGAAAAAGAAGACCTGAAGCGCTGATCGTCCTTCAGAACGGAAGCGTGTGATCCATGGGTGGTCTGGGTCCCGGCATTGGCGGGCTGGAAATCCTTGTAATCGGTTTGCTGGCCCTGATCGTGGTCGGGCCTAAAGACCTGCCCCTGATGATGCGCAAGGTCGGTCAGTTCCTCGCGCGCGCGCGGGCCATGGCCAATGAGTTCCGCTCCAGCTTTGACGAAATGGCCCGCCAGGCCGAGCTCGACGAGCTTCGCAAGGAGGTCGAGGCGTTGCGCAACGCCCAGGCCGTGCCCCTCGGGGCCGAGGCCGAGGAGGCCTTCCGCGATATCGACAAGAGCCTGAAAGAACCGCTGGCCGTCCCACCGCCCGTGGTGACGCCGGTTCCGGAGGCGAAGCCAGAAGCCCTGCCGAAGCCTGAGGCGAAAGCGTCCGGGACCGCCAGCAAGCCCAAGGCGGCCCGCAAGCCTCGCGCGAAGGCTGCCAAATCGCCCGCAACGAAGGCGACCACCCCGACCCGGGCCAAGGTCACCCGCAAGAAGGCGGTGGACCTGTGAGCCGCTCCGACCGCGATGAGGACGAAATCGAGTCGTCCCGCGCCCCCCTGATGGATCATCTGATCGAGCTGCGCGGCCGGCTGGTGGTCTGCGTCGTGGCTTTTGTGGTCGGCTTCATCGGCTGTTTCATTGTCGCCGACCCGATCTACGTCTTTCTGGTCCAGCCTTTTGCCGTGGCGGCCCAGTTCCGGGAGGCCGCCGGCCCCGCGGGCAATGTGTCGCCCTTCGATCTGATCCTGGGCACAGCCGGGCTGATCCCCGTGCCCCGGGGCGACGGCGAGACCGTGAACCTGATCTTCACCGCCCCGCTGGAATTCCTGATCACCAAGATGAAGCTGGCGGCGTTTGGCGCGGTGCTGGTCACCTTCCCGGTGCTGGCCTTCCAGATCTACCGGTTCGTGGCGCCCGGTCTGTACCGCAACGAGAAGGGGGCCTTCCTGCCGTTCCTCGTCGCCGCCCCGCTGCTGTTCCTGGTCGGCGCGGCCATGGTCTATTACGTCATGCTGCCCTTCGTGATGCTGTTCTCGCTCGGCCAGCAGGTCACCGGCGGCGGCATTTCGGCCGAGCTTCTGCCCAAGGTGTCTGACTATCTGAACCTCGTCATGGCCCTGCTGCTGGCCTTCGGGCTGTGCTTCCAGCTTCCGGTGGTCATGACCCTGCTGGGCATGGCCGGGATTGTCAGCTCCAGCGCGCTCGCCAAGGGGCGCAAATACGCGATCGTGGCCATCGCGGTGGTGGCGGCCTTCGTGACCCCGCCCGATCCGATCAGCCAGATCATGCTGGGGATCCCGCTGGTGCTGCTCTACGAGGTCTCGATCTGGTGCGTGCGGCTGATCGAGATGCGTCGCCGCAAGCGCGACATCGAGGACGGGCTGGCCGCGTGACCGGAACCTGACCCAAGCGGGACCGTTCTGTCGAACACCAATCACGACAGGAGACGTCCATGTCCCGCCTATCTCTGACCCTGCTGGCCTCCAGTGCCCTCATGGCCGGCGCCGTTGCCTGCTCCCCTGCCGAGCCGGAGCCCGCGCCCGAGCCCGAGACCCGCACGGTCGTGCAGGAAGTGCCGGTCGTGGTTGAACGCGAGACTCCTCCGCCGGTCGTCGTCGAGCGCGAAGCGGGCGACTCCACCACCGTCCGCGCCGGTCCCGACGGCATCGAGGTCGAGACCACCAACCGCTGACCCGGCCTCCAGTCATGAAAACGGCCCCGACGATCACTCGCCGGGGCCGTCGTCAATTCAGGGGTTCGATCAGCAGCTGTAGTACATGTCGAACTCGACGGGGTGGGGGTGCAGCTGCAGGCGCATCACCTCTTCCATCTTCAGCTCGATGTAGCTGTCGATGAAGTCGTCATCCATGACGCCGCCCTTCTTGAGGAAGGCGCGGTCCTTGTCGAGGGCGTCGAGGGCCTCGCGCAGCGAGCCACAGACCTCCGGGATATTGCCGCGCTCTTCCGGCGGCAGATCGTAGAG
>JAHJYN010000128.1 GCA_018826885.1 Alphaproteobacteria bacterium
CCCGCACCCGCCTGTCCGCCCTCGAGGCCGAACAGACCACCACCGCCGACCAGCTCAAGGTCGCCGCACAGGCCCCCGACCAGTTCTCGAGCAAGCGCAATGCCCTGCTCGACACCCTGACCGCCGCCGAAACGCGCAAAAAGGCCGCATCCGACGCCCTGGCCGTCGCCGAAACCCGGGCCACCGAGGCCGACCGGGCCTCCCGCGCCGCTGATGCCGCCGCCTCCCGGGCCCGCGAGGCCCGCGCCGGTATGGTCGAGCGCGCCCGAGCGACCGAGGATGCGCTGGACCTCGCCGTCAATCGCCTGCGGGAAGCCTCCCAGCTGTCTCCCGAAGCCCTCGAGGCCAAGCTGGCCGAGGACGCCGTCGCTCGCCCGGCCGACGTCGCCGGCGCCGAAAGCCTGCTCTCCGGGCTGGAGCGCGAGCGCGAGCACCTCGGCGCCGTCAATCTGCGTGCCGAGGAAGAGGCCGGCGAGTACGCCGACCGGCTGGAGGCCATGCGCACCGAGCGCGCCGATCTGACCACCGCCATCGCCCGCCTGCGCGACGGCATCGACGAACTAAATGCCGAGGGCCGCGAGCGCCTGCTGGCCGCCTTCGACATCATCAACGACAACTTCAAGGCCCTGTTCGAGGCCCTGTTCGACGGCGGTCAGGCCGAGCTGAAACTGGTCGAGAGCGACGACCCGCTGGAAGCCGGCCTCGAGATCTATGCCTGCCCTCCCGGCAAGCGGCTGGCGGTCATGAGCCTGATGTCCGGCGGCGAACAGGCCCTGACGGCCGCCGCGCTGATCTTTGCCGTCTTCCTCGCCAATCCCGCCCCGGTCTGCGTACTGGACGAGGTCGACGCCCCGCTGGACGACGCCAACGTCGACCGCTTCTGCCGCATGCTGAACGAGATGCGCAACCGCACCGACACCCGCTTCATCGTCATCACTCACAATCCGGTGACCATGAGCCGGATGGACCGCCTGTACGGCGTCACCATGCCCGAGCGCGGCGTCTCGCAACTGGTCAGCGTCGACCTGAAGCAGGCCGAGAAGCTGGTGGCCTAACACCTCAGCGCTTCAGCGCCGCCTTCAGGTCAGCCATGATCGGGCCGATCAGGTGCCAGGGTTCGACGCAATAGCGGTGGAACAGGCGTTTGGGATCGACCGCCAGCCGGTACAGCCATTCCAGCCCCGCCTTGCCCATCCATCGGGGCGCGGCCTTCTGCACCCCGGCCTCATAGTCGAAGGCAGCCCCGACGTTCAGCACCACACAGTCCGGCAGGGCGTCCAGATGGTCGGCGATCCAGATTTCCTGACGCGGCATGCCCATGCCGACCAGCAGCACCTGAGGCGCAAAGTCGGTGACCTCGGCCACCAGTCGGCGGTTGTCCTCTGACCCCGGCGTCGCATCGAAATAGCCCGACCGGACCGACAGATCGACCCGGCCGTGGCGCGACCTCAGGCGCTCTGCCGCCGCATCGGCCACGCCGTCGGCGCCGCCGATGAACATCACCCGCCAGCCCTTGCGGTCGGCCAGGCTCCAGAAATGCTCGCGCCAATCCAGATAGGTCGAGCGGTGCTTGCGCCGCGTCCCCCGCCCCACCAGACGCCCGAAGGCGATCAGCGGCGTGGAATCGATCTGCACCAGATCCGCCCGGGCGAAGAACTCCGCCAGCCGCGGCTCAGTCCGGATCAGGTGCAGGCTGTGCAGATTATGGTTGGCAATGACCGCCTTGACCGCGGCCTCGACCCAGGTCTCCAGCTGGTGCATCACCTCTTCGGGCCGCACCTTGTCCATCACCTGACCCAGCAGCCGGATGCGCTCTCCCTCGCGGCGATTCAGCCGATGCGGTACACGCGACCGGACCCGCCGGTCCGGCGCGGCAACCACATTGGAGAGGGCCATCTGCTGGTCAAACATGGCGGGACGATACAGCGGCCCTCTGAAAGCGGGATGATCGGATGCAGTTAATGAAACCTGTCCTCGTGGGCCTGCTGGCCGGGGCGGCGGCCGTGGGTCTGTCGGCGACGTCGGTCGCGGCGCAGGAGCCCCGACTGGTCCTGAGCGGGGTGGGGCGGTTTGCGGTGTTCGTCGATCTGTCGACCCGCGAGGTGACGGGCAGCCAGGTGCGGGTGCGGACCCTTCAGGTGGCCGAGCCGGGGTTCGAGGTCGAGGGTCAGCCCTTCTGGGGCGGCTGGTCCTGGTGGGCGTTTGACTGCGAGGCGCGCACCGCCGACCGGCTGGATTTTGCCTCGGTCCTCGCCGACGGCGTCGAAGGTCCGTCCGTGCCGGAGGATCAGCCGCCCTTTCCCGTATCACCGGGCGGTGACGCCGAGGAAATGCTGACCGTAGCCTGTACAGGCACAGCCCCTGAGGGGTCGGTCCTTGGCAGTGTCGAGGCCGCCGTCGAGGACGGCCATCGCCGGATCCTGATGTGACTTTCCGGTCCTAGGCAAGCTCCCCGTGATCCGTCATGGTCAGGAACAGTCAGGGGGGCCTGACAGGATTTTGCGGTACCAGAGGTACACGCAACAGGAGCACGATCATGCTGACCACCAAATCTACCCTCGCGGGCGGCATCGCTGCTCTCGCCCTGCTGGCCGCAGGCACGGCTTCGGCCCAAAGCGCGCCGCTGAACTATCAGCAACACCTGACCTGCTCGGCCATGTTCTTCGCCTTCTCGAAGATCCAGGCCGATCCGGAAGACGTCAGCGCGCTTGAGGCCGCCACCGGCGTCATGCTGAACCGCGCCCAGGCCCTGCCGGCCGCCCGTGGCCTGTCGGAAGACCAGGTCATCGAGGCCGCCGTCGCAGAGGCCGTCCAGATCATGGAACGGGTCGACGCCCAGTCCGGGATGACCGCCAAGCAGCAGGTTATCTACAGCTGGGGTCCGGGTCTGGACCGCTGCCTCGAAGCCGTACTCGAAGAAGAATAGTCGATTCCTGACCTGATCAGTCTGCATCAGGCCCCGGCCAACGCCGGGGCCTGATGTCTTTCTGGCCTTCCCTCTCCCAACATCGAGATAGTCATGATCCTCTCCTCCCTCATCGCCCTGTCACTGGCCTCCGTTGGTGCTCCCTCACAGGATCCGGCCATCGAGCCACTGGACCTCGACGACAGCATCGCCTGCGCCGGCATCTTCTTCGCCCATTCGCGTCAGCCCGAGATCGCAGCACTGGACGGTGTCCAGATCTATGAAGACATGACGGTCGTCTTCCTTGATCGCGCGGAAGACCTCGGCGGACGCGTTGGCCTGACCCGCGAGAACGTGATTGAGCGCGCGGCGGGTATTTCCGATCAGCTGACCCGTATCCTGGCCCTCCAGGAAACGCCCGAAGCTCGCGAGTCCATGCTGGAGGACTGGTTCGAGGTCGAACAGCTGTGCGTCGCGGGCGGTCAGGTGCCGATCCCTGACGCCTGAGGCCGTTTAACCGGCGGAGGCCTCGACCAGATCGGCCAGCCGCGCCGCCGCATCCGGCAGGGCTGCCGCCCGCGCGCCTGTCGCCATCGCCGCGAGACGGCCCGGCTTGCCCAGAATACCCGACAGCATAGCGGTCAGTCCTTCGACCGTCAGGTCGTCCTCAAGGATCAGCACGGCCCCGCCCGTCTCGACCAGACCCCGCGCATTGAAGCGCTGGTGGTCATCGGTGGCGATCTTCAGCGGCACCAGAACCGACGGCAGGCCGACCACCGCCAGCTCCGTGCAGGTCGAGGCACCGGCCCGGCCGATGGCCAGATGCGCCCCGGACAGCCGCGCCGCCATGTCCGAAAAGAAGGGCGCGACCTCGGCCGCGACGCCCGCCCCGGCATAGATGGCGGCAGCGGCATCGAGGAACTCCGGCCGCGCCTGCTGCACGACGTTCAGACGTTTGCGCAGCGCCTCGGGCAGGGCCGCCACGGCACGGGGCACCGTGTCCGACAAGATGCGCGCGCCCTGACTGCCCCCCGTCACCAGCAGGTGAATGTCACCGGAGGCACCCGGTGCCCGATAGGCCTTGCCCGCCAGCGCCGCGATCGGCGGTCGGACCGGATTGCCGACCACCTCGAGCCGGTCCTTCAGCCCCTCGGGCAGACGCCCCAGTGTCGGAAAGGCCGAGGCCACCGTGCCGACCCGCCCGGCCAGCAGCCGGTTGGTGCGCCCCAGCACGGCATTCTGCTCATGGATCAGGGTTGGCAGGCCCATGCTCATCGCCGCCAGCAACGACGGCGCTGACGGATAGCCGCCAAAGCCCACCACTACCGAAGCCTCCAGCCGCCGGAACGCCTTGCGTGCCTGGACTACACCGACGGCGATCTTGATCCCGGCCTTCAGCAGGCCGATCGGCCCGCTGCCCGTCGCCGAATCCAGCGCCAGCCGCTCGTCCGCCGGAAAATGTTCGGCAAAGGCCTGGCCGCGCCGGTCGGTGGCCAGCACGATCCGCCAGCCGCGCCGCGCCATCTCCTCGGCCAGCGCCTGGGCCGGAAACAGATGCCCGCCGGTTCCCCCGGCGGCAACGACACAGACCTTGGCCATGGATGTTCCTATGGAAGAATGCGGCCCAGCTTGGGCGCCGGGCGTCGACCGGTACCGGGCTCGTAGGCGCCGGCTCGCCTGCGGGTCAAGGCCAGGGCCAGCCCCATGGTCAGCCCCATGGCCACCATCGACGACCCGCCATAGCTGATGAAGGGCAGGGTCATGCCCTTGGTCGGGATCAGGTTCAGATTGACCGCCATATTGATCGCCGCCTGCAGGCCGATCAGCATGAACAGCCCCGCCGCCGCCGTCTGCTCGAACGGGTCGTTCAGCCGCATCGCCCGCGACAGGCCCCTCAGCACGATGAAGGCATACAGGCTGATGATCACCAGCGACAGGATCAGGCCGAACTCCTCCGCCCCGACCGAATAGATGAAGTCGGTATGCAGGTCGGGCACATGGCGCTTCATCACGCCTTCGCCCACGCCGCGCCCGAACAGACCGCCGGCGCGGATGGCCTCGGAGGCGCGGTCGATCTGGTGGGTGTCCTCCTGACCGGGCGCCAGGAATTTGGCGACCCGCTCGCGCACATGATCGAACAGGAAGTACAGGGAGAAGATGCCGGACAGCACCAGTCCGCCCAGCACCGCCATCCATTTCAGCGGCACGCCCGCCATGAAGAAGACCGCCATGAAGGTCGTGGTGATCAACAGCGTCTGGCCGATATCCGGCTGGATCAGCAACAGGCCAACCGTCACGGCATAGAAGGCAAAGGCGATGGACACCCCCGGCACGCCCTGACCCTTCTGGCCCTCGGCGAACATCCAGGCCGCCAGTACGATCAGCGCCGGTTTGGCGAACTCGGACGGCTGCAGGCTGAACGGCCCGATCAGGATCCACCGGGTCGCGCCCTTGGCCTCATTGCCCAGGATCGGGAGGACCGCCATGACCAGCAGCGCCCCGACAAGCGCCAGGGCCGCCACCCGCCGCACGCCTCGCGGCGACAGCAGCGACGCCCCCAGCATGACGCCCAGCCCGGCCATGCAGAACACGATCATGCGGATCGAATAGTGGAACGGGTTGGACAGCCCCTCGTCGGCCAGAATGGCCGCGGGGCTGGAGGCGAACGACAGGGCCACGCCGATGGCCATGAGCGACAGGGCGGCAATCACCAGCCCGCGGTCCACCGTCCAGAACCACCGGGCCAGCAGGCTCTGGTCGCTGCGGGAAAAGGGCGGGACATAGGTCTGGGTCATGCTGCGCCTTCCAGCCTGGCACCCAGGGCCAGGGCGGCGGCGCGGAACGCCTCGCCCCGCGCCTCGAAATCCGGAAACTGGTCAAAGCTGGCGGCAGCGGGGCTCAACAGCACCACCTCCTCGCGGCCGGTGGCCGACGCCGCCGCGAACGCCTGTTGGACCGCGCTCGCCATATCTCCGCTGATCCGGTGGGGGGTGTCGCCCAGCGCCGCCGCGAACGGGCCCGCCGCCTCGCCGATCAGGAAGGCCTCGACCACCCGGGGGAACAGTTCAGCCAGGTCGTCGATCCCGCCCGCCTTGGCCCGGCCCCCGGCGATCCAGAACACCCGCTCAAACGCCCCCAGCGCCTGCCGCGCCGCATCGGCATTGGTCGCCTTAGAGTCATTGATGAACTTCACCTGACCAATCTGGCCGACGGGTTCCATCCTGTGCGCCAGCCCGGGGAAGGACAGCAGGCCTTCCACGGCCACGCCATGCTCCACCCCCAACGCCCGCGCCGCGCCATAGGCAAAGGCCGCGTTCTGGGCGTTGTGACGGCCCGCCAGCGAGCGCGCGCCCGACAGATCGATCGTCGCCGAAGGCGTCTCCAGCTGACCCGCCGAGGGCCGGTACTCTCCCCCGACCCCGATGGAGACGGCACCCTCAACCCTTGCCGCCAGATCCGCTCCCCAGCGCTCATCCACACCAATCAGGGCCACTGCTCCCGGGCCCGTGTGCGCGAAGATCCGCGCCTTCGCCGCCACATACCCCTCCATCCCGCCGTGCCGGTCCAGATGGTCCGGGCTGATGTTGGTCAGGATCGCCACATCCGGCGCAAAGCGGGTGGTCAGGTCCAGCTGATAGCTTGAGCACTCGATCACATAGACCGCGCCCGGCGTCGGCTCCGGCAGGGCCAGCACGCCGATGCCGATGTTACCGCCCATGTGGACCGTCAGGCCGGCCTGTTTCAGCACCCAGGCGATCAGCGCCGTGGTCGTCGACTTGCCGTTCGTCCCGGTAATCGCCACCACCTGCGGCCGCTCGCCCTCCGGCAACGCCGCCAGCGCCCGCGCGAACAGCTCAAGGTCCCCGACGATCTCGACCCCGGCCTCCTGCGCCTTTTCCACGGTCCAGTGCGGCACCGGATGGGTCAGTGGCACACCCGGCGCCAGCACCAGGGCGGCAAGGCCCGACCAGTCGGCGGTCGTCAGGTCTTCGACGACAAACCCCTCGGCCTCGGCCTGCAAGCGACTGGAAATTCCGTCATCCCACAGCACAGGCTCGGCGCCCCCGGCCTTCAGCGCGCGCGCCGCCGTCAGTCCCGACCGTCCAAGGCCGAAGACCGCGACCCGCCTGCCCTCAAAGCCCGGGACCCGGATCATCGTCTATCTCAGCTTCAGGGTCGCCAGACCCGCCAGCGCCAGCATGGCCGACACGATCCAGAACCGGATCACCACGGTCGATTCCGGCCAGCCCATCTTTTCGAAATGATGGTGGATCGGCGCCATCAGGAAGACGCGCTTCTTGGTCGCCTTGTAATAGCCGACCTGGATCATGACCGAGAGCGCCTCCAGCACGAACAGGCCGCCGACGATGCCCAGCACCAGCTCGTGCTTGGTCGTCACCGCCACCGCGCCCAGGGCCCCGCCCAGCGCCAGCGATCCGGTGTCACCCATGAAGATCTTGGCCGGCGGCGCATTGTACCAGAGGAAGCCGGTGCCCCCGCCGATGATCGCCGCCAGGAACACGGCCAGCTCACCCGCGCCCGGCACGTGGTGGATCTGCAGGTACTCTGCAAAGACGAAATTGCCGGCCAGATAGGCGATCATGCCGAACGCGGCCGAGGCCATCATCACCGGCACGATCGCCAGTCCGTCCAGCCCGTCGGTCAGGTTCACGGCATTGGAAAAGCCGACGATGGTGAAGGCCGCAAACGCCACATAGAACCAGCCGATGTTCAGCAGCACATCCTTGAAGAACGGAAAGGCCACCGAGGTCTCGAGCCCCGCCGAGGTCGAGGGCGTCATCCACAGCACGGTCGCCACGCCCGCGATCACCGCGACGATGGTCTGGGCAATCAGCTTCTGTTTCGAGGTCAGCCCGGCCGAGGTCTGTTTCGACACCTTGGCGTAGTCATCGACAAAGCCCAGCACGGCAAAGGCCGCCGTCACGAACGACACGATCCAGAGGTAGGGGTTGGTCAGGTCGCCCCACAGCAGCACACCCGCCGCAATCCCGGCCAGGATCATCAGCCCGCCCATGGTCGGCGTTCCCACCTTGGACAGGTGCGAGACCGGCCCGTCCTCGCGGATCGGCTGGCCCTTGCCCTGCTTCTTGCGCATCCAGGCGATGAAGCGGCTGCCCATGGCCACGGCCACGATCATGGCGGTCGCCAGCGCCAGCGCCACGCGCACCGTCTGGTACTGGACCAGGTTCAGAAGCGGATAATCCTGAGCGATATCCGCATAGTAGAGATAGAGCAGGTAAAACACCGGACGGCCTCCTTAAGCCCCATCGTCAGAATGCAAGCCAGTCAGCGCCGCCGCGATCTGCCCGGCACGAGAGCCGTTCGATCCCTTGACCATGACCGTATCTCCGTCGCGCACCAGAGCCGCGACCTCGTTCGCCAGCTGCGCCGCTGCCTCGCGCCATTCGCCGCGCCGCGCGGGCGGCAGGGCGTCGTGCAGGTGGCGCATCATCGGCCCGGCGGTGTGGACCACATCGACCGTCGCCGCAGCCAGCGGCTCAGCCAGTCCGGCGTGCATGGCCTCGGCCTGACCGCCCAGTTCCAGCATGTCGGTCAGGAACACCACCCGGCGCCCGCCCTCCGGCACGACGCGCGCGCCCAGACTTCTGAACCCGGCCGTCATCGACAGCGGATTGGCGTTATAGCTTTCGTCGATCAGGGTGAAGGTCCCGCCGGACGCCAGCCGGACCTGCCGCACCTGTCCCCGACCCGCCAGCGGCGAAAACCCGGCCAGCGCTTCCAGCGCCGTGTCCAGCGACACATCCATGGCCCGCAGCACCGTCAGCACCGCCAGACTGTTCAGACCCCAGTGGTAGCCCGACTGGCGCAGACGGAACTCCAGCGCCTGACCGTCAAAGCTCGCCGAGACCGTGGCCCCGTCCGCGTCCGGCTGGAAGTCCAGCAGGCGGGCATCGTGATCGGCCGCACTGCCGAACAGTCGCACCTCGGCCCCCTGCTCACGGGCCACCTCGGCCAGCAGCCGCGTCCACGGATTGTCGCCGTTGATCACGGCGATCCCGTCCGGCTCAAGGCCCTCGAACACCGCCGCCTTCTCGCGCGCCACCCCGGCCTCGCCATCGGCAAAGGCCTCGATATGCACCGGCCCGACCGTGGTCACACAGGCCACATGCGGGCGCACCATCTGCGACAGGGGCGCGATCTCGCCCGGCGCATTCATGCCGATCTCGAACACCGCGCGCGCGGTCTCCCGCGGCATGCGCGCCAGCGTCAGCGGCACCCCGATGTGGTTGTTGTAGCTCTTGACCGAGGCATGGGCCGGGCCCGCCAGATCCAGCCCCGCCTTGATCGCCTGGGTCACGCTGGTCTTGCCGACACTGCCCGTCACCGCCGCCCGTCTGGCCGACGACCGGTCGCGCGCGGCCTGGCCCAGGCCTTCCAGCGCCCTCAGCGTATCGGCCACCGCGATGCAGGGGCCGCCATCGACGACGCGCTCCACCAGCGCCCCCGACGCTCCCGCCTCAAAGGCGGTCCCGGCAAAGTCATGACCGTCCCGCGCACCGCGCAGCGCGACGAACAGCTTGCCCGGGTCGATCTCGCGGCTGTCAAAGGCGACCCCGTCGACGGCAAAGTCGGCGCCGTGGCGCTGGCCACCGGTCGCGCGGGCAATCTCGTCAGCCGTCCAGAGGGGCGAAACGGGGGTCTCAGGCATGAACGCTCAGGGCCTCATTGGCGACGGTCACATCGTCGAACGGGTGCACCGTTGTGCCGACAATCTGCCCCTGCTCATGCCCCTTTCCGGCGATCAGCACCACATCTCCCGCGCGCGCCCGGTCGATCGCGGAATGGATGGCCATGCGCCGGTCGCCGATCTCCTCGGCGTCCGGACAGCCGTTCCGCACCTCGGCCCGGATGACGGCCGCGTCTTCCGAGCGGGGATTGTCGTCGGTCACAATCGCAAGGTCAGCCAGCTCGGCCGCCACCTGGCCCATCAGCGGCCGCTTGGCCCGGTCCCGGTCGCCGCCCGCGCCGAACACCACGATCAACCGCCCGCGCACATGGGGCCGCAGCGCCTTCAGCACCGTCTCCAGCCCGTCGGGCGTATGGGCATAGTCGACATAGACCTCTGCGCCGCCCCCGGCCTCGCCGGCCCGGACGCGCTCCAGCCGCCCCCGGGCGCCCTCGATATGCTCCAGCGCCGCCAGTACATCCCCGACGGCCGCGCCGCCGGCAATGCACAGACCCGCCGCCACAAGCGCGTTCGAGGCCTGGAAAGCCCCCGCCAGCGGCAGCAGCACCTCATGGCCTTCGCCGCGATACTCCAGCACCAGTTTCTGGCCTTCCGGCCGGGCCTCGCGCGCCATCAGGGTCAGGTCACGGCCCCGCTCGCCGACGCCCAGAATGTCCAGCCCCGACATGATCCCGGCGGCGGCAAAGCGCGAATAGGCTTCGGAATCGGCATTCAGGACCGCCGTCCGCCCGCGGGGCAGCAGGGTCTCGAACAGGCGCAGTTTGGCCGCGCGGTAGGCGTCCATGTCGCCGTGATAGTCCAGATGATCCTGGGTCAGATTGGTAAAGGCGGCCGCTTTCAGGCTCACCCCGTCCAGCCGCCGCTGATCGATCCCGTGCGACGAGGCCTCCAGCGCCAGATGGGTTACCCCACCCGCCGCCATCTCGGCCAGCAGGCGCGCAGCCTCGGCGGCATCGGGGCTGGTCAGACCGGGTCCGGTCAGGGCGCTCACCTCACCGCCCCGCTGCACCGTCGCCCCCAGGGTGCCGAGGCTCGCCGAGACCAGCCCCATCCGGGCCCAGATCTGGCGACAGAAGGTGGCGACCGAAGTCTTGCCGTTGGTCCCCGTCACCGCCACGCAGGTCTTCGGCTGGGTGCCATAAAACCCCCGCGCCGCCAGCGCATAGGCACGACGCACATCCCCGGCCGTGACCAGCACCGGCGCGGTGCCGACCGGCGTATCGGCGGGCGCAAGAACAGCGGCCGCGCCCCGGGCCAGCGCCTGCGGGATGAAGGCCCGCCCGTCCTGCACGGTTCCGGGCAGGGCGACGAACAGACTGCCCGGGTCGACCCGACGGCTGTCGGCGGTCACCCCGGTGATCACCGGATCAGAGGGCACATCCCGTTTCAACAGATCGGACAGGCGCGGGCTGTGCATCACAGCGAGGCCTCCATGTCCTTGAGCGTCGGATTGGGGCGACCATCGGCCAGTTGCCAGCGGTCATCGGCGCGCGCGACGCCGACGAACGGGGCGATGCGATCGGCGATCCGCCCCACGGCGGGCGCAGCCACGAAGCCACCCGTGCGCGGATAGCTGCCCGGCTCATCGACCAGCACCAGAATGGCATAGCGCGGCGCGTCCAGCGGCCCGTCGGCGGGGAAGACGCCGATAAAGGTGCCCAGCGCCACCGTCGGGTCATAGCGACTGCCCGTCCACTTGTTGGCCGAGCCGGTCTTGCCGCCGACCCGCAGACCCGGGGCATTGGCGCGTCCGCCCGAGCCGCGCACCACATTGCGCCGCATCAGGTCCAGCATATTCAGGCTGGTCTGGGGCGTGACGACGGTCCTCGGTTCCACACCGATGGCGCCACCCTTGCGCAGGCTGAGCGGCACATAGCGCCCGCCATTGCTCAGCGAGCCGACCGCCGCAATCACCTGGACCGGCGTGACCATGATGCCATAGCCGAACGACAGCGACGCCAGGGTCGAGGGCGTCCAGTCATCGGGCACCTTGGGCGCCGCCGACTCGACCAGTTCCAGCGGTGCCCGGTCCAACAGGCCCAGCCGCCCGAAATAGTCCTTCATCACGACCGGCCCCATCTGCACCGCCAGCCGCGAGGTGCCGATGTTGGACGAGTGCAGATAGACCTCCTCCAGCGTCATGATGCGGTTCTGGGCGTGGAAGTCCGTGATCCGGCGCTTGCCGATCATGAAGGGCTCGGACGCGTCGAACAGGGTCGTCATATCGGCCGCGCCGGTGTCCAGCCCCGCCGCTATGGCAAAACTCTTGAACACCGAGCCCATCTCATAGTGGCTCGAGGTCGCCAGATTGCGCGAGCCGGACTCCGGCCAGCTGGCCATGGCCAGAACCTCCCCGGTCTGGACATTGGTGACGATCGCCACACCCGCCTTGGCCCCGGTTTCGGCCATGGTGGTGGCCAGTTCGCTCTCAACCACGCCCTGGATCCTCAGATCGATGGACAGTTCGAATGGCGCGCCCGCGGCCCCCTCGGCCCGCAGTTCCTTGTCGAAGGCCAGCTCGACGCCGGAAATGCCCTGGCCGCCGGTATCCGTCGCCCCGATCAGGTGTTTAGCCTCGCCCTCCAGCGGATAGACGCGGCCGTCCTCCATGGCGAACGTCACCCCGCCCAGCCCCAGATCGTGAACCCGCGCACGCTCGTCCGGCGTCAGGCCACTGGCGACGATGACCTGCCGCTCACCCCAGATCGCACCCTTCAGCCGGTCCGCATCCAGGCCCGGCATGACCCGGCGGATTTCCCGATAGGCCACATCGCGGTCCCAGACCTGCGAGGGGTCGATGAACATGGCGTAGAAGATCACATCGGTGGCCAGCAGCCGCCCGTTGCGGTCCACCAGATCGGCCCGGCTGCGATCCGAAGCGGCGCCGCGATAGCCGACGTCTACCGGTTCGAACAGCGCCGCATACCCCGCCTTCAGCCCCAGACCCGCAAATACCACACCGAATACCGCGAGCACCAGGAAGATCCGGACCCGGCTGTCCTCTTCCGGGCGGGCATGGGCCCGGGCCCGCTCGAAGCCGTGCTCGATCCACCAGACGCCCTCGGCCAGCCACCGCCAGGACGGCGTCTGGAGTCGGGGGCGCCGCCCGGCCGGACGGCGCACGGACGAAGGATGCGGCTGCACGCTCATTGCGCCACCTCCTCGACCGGAGCGACCTCGACCGCCTCATCGTCCACGGGCGGCTCTTTGGCGACCGGGGCCTGGACCACCGGCGGCTGGCCAATCGGGGCCAGACCGGCCTGCAGCGACAGGGCTTCCAGCCGGGCCGGGCTTTCCAGTCGCGCCACCTCGGCCCGCAGCATGCGCACCCGCATCGAGGACTGGTCGATCTCGCGTTCCAGCTCGGCAATGCGCGTCGTCTGGCGCGCCGCCGCTGCCTTGGTCAGATAGACGGACAGCAGCATGGCCGCGACGCACAGGATGCCGAAGATCTCGACCCAGCGGATACCGCGCACCTTCCAGTCGAACAGGCGTTTCAGGGCACTCATGCCGCCAGCCTCCCCCACGCCGGAGCGTCGGTTCGCACCGCCGCCCGCAGCCGGGCCGAGCGCGCGCGCGGATTGATGGCCAGCTCGTCGTCGGTGGCATCCACCGATCCCTTGAACTGCAGATCGAAGCTGGGTTTGCGCGCCTCGATCACCTGCGGCGCATGGCGCGACCCGCCGGGCATATTCCCGGTGCGCTCGGTCAGGAAATTCTTGACCATCCGGTCTTCCAGCGAGTGGAAGGCCACCACCGCCAGCCGCCCGCCTTCCGGCAGGACCGCCTCGGCCCCCTCCAGCCCGCGGGCCAGTTCGCCCAGTTCGTCATTTACCGCAATGCGCAGAGCCTGGAACACCCGCGTGGCCGGATGGGTCGGCGCGCCGCGCCGGCCGCCCAGCGCCGCCTCGACCACATCGGCCAGATCCAGCGTCCGCTCGAACGGGCGCTCGGCCCGCCGGCGCAGGATGGCCGTGGCGATCCGGCCGGACTGACGCTCGTCGCCGTACAGTTTGAAGATGTGGGCCAGCGGACCATGGTCCCAGCTGTTGACGATGTCGGCGGCACTCTGGCCCTCGCGCGACATCCGCATGTCCAGCGGCCCGTCCTTCATGAAGGAAAAGCCGCGCTCGGCCTGGTCCAGCTGCATCGACGACACGCCGATGTCGAACACCACCGCATCGACCGGCGCCTCATCCGCCAGCACCTCGACCAGTTCGGAAAAGGCCGCACGGATCAGGCTGAACCGATCGGGAAAGTCACGACCCAGCGCATCGGCATAGGGCTGGACCGTCGGGTCGCGGTCCAGCGCAATCACCTCGGCCCCGGCCTCCAGAAACGCGCGCGAATAGCCGCCGGCGCCAAAGGTGGCATCCACCACCCGCTGGCCGGGCGCGGGCTGCACAGCCTTGATCACGGCCTCGAGCAGCACCGGAATATGCGGACGGGGCGCGTCGGTCATGATCCGCCCCCTTCGACCTTCAGCTGGGCCGCCAGTCGCAGGGCTCCCAGTTCGGCAACACCCGACCGCGCCATCTGCCGGCGTTCGGCCCGGCGCGCCACCCAGGCCTCGCGGTTCCAGATCTGGAACCGGTCGCCCAGCCCGACGATCACCACCGTCTCGCCCAGTCCCGCATCCTGGATCAGGCTCTCCGGCAGGGTCACCCGACCGCCGCCGTCAAACGTCAGTCGCGTCTGCTCGCCCAGCACCTGCCACTCCAGCGCCGAGCGCTGTTCGGACCCGAACGGCAGCGAGCGGATCATTTCGACATAGGTGGCGAACAGGGGGTCACCGCCCGCCTCAAGGCAGTCGGCCTCGATCGACGGAAAGACGAAGATGGCGTGCTCGGCCCCGTTTTCGGAGGTGCGGAAGTCCTGCGGGATCAGCAGTCGCCGCTTCGCATCCAATTGTTTCTCGACCGTCGAGAGAAACACCCCGTCCCATTCGGACCTTCCGGCCCGCCCCTTGGCTCTTGTCACGACGTCCAGGCGACGTCAGGCACCCCAAATCATGAGACTGGGATAGCATGGGATGAAATGGGCCTCAATGGGATTAGTTGACGATCCTTAACCATGAACCGGGACAACTCTTGTCATCAGGACTGTAGAAATCAGAACATACAGAGAACGCCAAAAGTATTAACAGCCTGGGGACACAGTCTGCGCCACCTTTCCGCTCAAGGGGTTAACGCCTCAAGCAGCGAGCGCCCGCGGCGCGAGCGTTAGGCAAAGAATAAAACGCCAGACGGTCTGTAAGCCGGGTTCTGTCCCGCCCCCGAGGGAGCATGGACGGTCATTCCTCTTGGCCGATCGTCGCCGACCGGCTCCAGCAACCTACCCGGACATCTGGGGCGGTGACCCCCGCAGGCGAGCCTGCACGACATCCCTATTCGGTCTTGCTCCAGGCGGGGTTTACCGTGCCGTCTCCGTTGCCGTCGACGCGGTGGGCTCTTACCCCACCCTTTCACCCTTACCGGCCTCGAAAGGCCGGCGGTTTGCTTTCTGTGGCACTGTCCCTCGGGTCACCCCGGGCGGGCGTTACCCGCCGCCTTTTCACCGTGGAGCCCGGACTTTCCTCGACAGGCCGAAACCTGCCGCGACCGTCCGACCGTCTGGCAGGGGCACAGATGCGCCTTGCCACACATGCCGTCAATGTCAGGCGGCCTGCTCCGGCGGCCCCAGCGTCGGATCGCCTCCCGAATAGCCCTGGATCCAGAACCCCCGAGCGTCTTCAAAGTAGGGCACATGGGCGCGGTTCAGTTCGCTCCGCAGGGCGATGCTGCAGTCTTCGACCAGGGTAGGCGCCAACAGGGCCCCGTCCTGTCGCCAGAGCCGCGGGATGATCCACATCCACTCAATGGCATGAAACGGCCCCAGGCATTCGGCGCACCAGCAACCCGTGCTGGTCGACTTAAACTCCCACAAGAGCGCCTCGCGGGGGCCCAGCACGTCCTGAACATAATAGGCCGGCGCAAAGGGCAGCCGCTGGATCGCTGCGACGAGCTTTTCCCAGCGCGTCTGGTTCATGACCGAGGCGAGGCCGCGTCGCTGCACCGCCTCTCGCACACGCTGGCGACAGGTCTCTCTCGCCTCCACATCGCGGCGCACCAGTTCGTCGCGATCCGGCTTCTGAGCCATGGGCTAGGTCATGCCATCGACGGCCGTAAGCCGCGCCAGCTGCAACAGCCCGACCAGCCGCGCGCGGGTCTCGCCGTCGGCCACGCCGTCCACCCGCCCGGGCCGCCAGTGCCGCTGGAAGGCCGTCACCGCCAGCCTGAGCGGCGCGTCGTATTCGCCGCGCGGCTCAACCCCATAGCCCAGCTTGTGCAGGCCGGCGCTCAGCACTGTCGGGCCCAGACCGGCATCTCCGGGCCGCAGAGGCTCGCCCAGCGCTGCCACCCGATCGGGCGCCGGCTCGAACCACAGGCCGTGCCCCTCGCCCGCCAGCCGCTTCCACGGAAAGCGCTCGCCCGGGTCCTCCTTGCGATCCGGCGCCAGGTCGGAATGGCCGATGATGCGGTCGTCGGGAATGGTCCAGCGGGTGCGGATGTCGGCGATCAGGGCGATCACCGCATCGATCTGGACATCGGGAAAGTCGCGGTAGCCCCACTCGTGGCCCGGATTGACGATCTCTATCCCGATCGAGGCGGCATTGCAGTCGGTCTCGCCCTGCCAGACGCCCTTGCCCGCATGCCAGGCGCGGCGCTCCTCGGGCACCAGGGCATAGAGGGTGCCGTCCTCATCGACGACATAGTGGGCCGAGACCCGCGCCTCGGCATCACGCAGGCGGGCAATGGCCTCCTCGGCCGTCTGCATGCCCGTATAGTGCAGCACCAGCATATCGGGCGGGCCGCGCCGGGCATCGAAATTGGGAGAGGGCGTGGTCTGGAACTGCAGCGTCACGACCGACTACCGGCCCGACCGTTCCCAGCCATAGGCGACCCAGGTGCCATCCACCTTGTGCGCATCGATCACCGTGTCATCGTCATCGGTGCGGCGGCGGCCCTTGCGGGGTCCGCCCGTCGTGCGACGCGCGCGGCTGGCCATCCCCATGAGGAACATGACGACACCGGCCACGACGGCAATCACGGCGACGGCGATGGCCGTGAACACCGCCAGCAGGGCCCCGACCGCCATGGCACAGCCCGCCGCGATCAGCCCGCCCAGCCACATCAGCGGTCGCAGGAAACCGCCCTGGCCTCCGACGCTCGCCGTCGCGGCACCCAGACTGTCAAAACGCGATCCAGTCGAACTCATGCCTACTCCTTGTCGGCTCCGGATCTGGGCCTGCCCAGCCTTAATGCCGAACCCTCAATGTCGGTCCATCCTGCCTTTGGGTCAAGCAACCGGGGGGTGCGGCAAACCCGCCGCCCGTTAACCCAATGGCCGATCCGCCAGCACCACAGCCCCCTCACGGCGCATGCGGTCGGCCTCGATCCGACGCATCACCGCCTGGGCCTGCGGGTCCTCGACCGCGCCGCCGATCAGGATCAGCGCCCGCGCCGCCTCGCCCGACACGCCAAAGGCATTGGCCAGCGCCTCGAACGGCGACTGCTGCTCGGGGAAGCGCTTGATCCGCACCGGAGTATCGGCATCGATCCCGGCCAGTTCCTTGGCCTTGGCAATGGCCTCGCTCATACCGCCCAGCTGGTCAACCAGACCCAGCTCCAGCGCCTGGGCCCCGGTCCAGACCCGGCCCCGGGCGATCTCGCCGACTCGCGCGGGCGTCAGGTCGCGCCCCCGCGCCACCAGGGTGATGAAGTCGCCATAGATGCGGTCCATCGAAGCAGAAAAGGCCTCGCGCTGCGCGGGCGTAAACTCATCACCGATGGCATAGGCATCGGCATAGTCGCCGCCGACCGACAGGCCGCGCACATCGACGCCGAACCGCGCCAGCGCATCGCGCAGCACCATCTTGCCGCCGAACACCCCGATCGACCCCGTCAGGGTCGAGGGCTGGGCCACGATATGGTCGGCCTCGGCACTGATCCAGTAGCCGCCCGACGCCGCGTAGGTGCCCATCGACACCACCACCGGCTTGCCCGCCGCCTTGGCCGCGCGCACCGCCGCGGCAATCTGCTCCGAGGCCTCGGGCGAACCGCCGGGCGAGGACACGCGCAGCACAATGGCCTTCACGTCTTTGTCCTTGATGGCGTTGTAGATGGCCTCGGCCATGACATCCGAATGGATCGAGGAGCCGCCGCCGAACGGATCGGCATTGCCGCCCGATCCGGTGATGATCGCGCCCTCGCCGCCGATCACGGCAATGGCGTCGCGGCCCGAGCCGTTGTCCGGCCCCTTGGCCGTGGAATATTCGTCAAACGGAATGATCCGCGATCCCCGTCCGGCGCGGCGCAGGGCCTCGTCCTCGGCCTGCTCGACGTGGCCGACCTTGTCGATCAGATTGCGCTCCAGCGCCTCCTCGGCGGTCCACGGACCGGCTTCGATACTGGCCTTCAGCGCGGCCGGCGCGATCTTGCGGTCCTGTGCCGCCTGAACGACCGAGGTCTCATAGATCGACCCCATCCAGGCCAGCATCGCCTCGCGGTGCGCGGCCGTGAAGTCGCTCTGCGTATAGATGTTGACCGCGTTCTTGTACTCATAGCGCTGCTCGAACTCGGGCTCGACGCCGTATTTCTCGAACGCCCGGCCGAGGAAGATCTCCTCGGCGCTGAAGCCCGTGGCCTGGAAGCTGGCGGTGTTCTGCATCCACAGCTCGGACGCCGAGGCCCCGACCATATAGCTGGACATCACGGCGCCCGCAGGCAGGAAGCCCTGCGAATGGGCGATGACCGGCTTGCCCGAGGCGCGGAAGCGGCGGATCGCCTGACGCACTTCATCGGCCGCCGCCGGCGTCATGCCGGTTTCCGGCAGACGGATCAGCAGCACCTTGATGTTGGCGTCATCCTCGGCCTGGGACAGGGTATCGACCACCTGCATGACCGACAGGCCGCCGCCGCCGAACAGGGCAAAGGGCGAGGCCGGCGGCTGATCGCTCAGCCCTTGCCGCAGATCCAGTTCCAGCACGGCATTGCGCGGCACTTCCGGCCCCGATGAACTGGCCGCCGCCATGGTGATCAGCACGATCGGCACCACGACCACGAACAGCAGCAGGCCGGTGAAGACCCCCAGCACGGTCAGGAAGAACTGTTTCATGTCGGTCGGAAATCCCGTCGAGGCGCGATTGCGGCGGAGGATCGACCATAGAGGGCAAGCCGTCACCGTCAAATGAACGTCCCGTAACACGCGAACCTGGGGCGGCCTTCCGTGCTGCATCGCAGCATCGAGATTGATGGCCGCCGCCGAAGTCCCTATATGAGGCATCCCTCAGCGGGGGCTGTTCCCCGCGCCGAACCGGAGACCGCACCTCCCATGCTGGTCACCCTGATGAAATCCAAGCTGCACCGCGCGACGGTGACCCAGGCCGACCTCGACTATGAGGGATCGATCGCCATTGACCGCGACCTGCTGGATGCGGCCGACATCTATCCCAATGAACAGGTCGACGTCCTGAACATCACCACGGGCGCGCGCTTCACCACCTATGCCATCGAGGCCCCGCGCGGATCGCGCGTGATCGGCGTCAACGGCGCCGCCGCCCGCCTGGTCCAGAAGAACGACAAGGTGATCATCGTCACCTATGGTCAGCTTCCCGCCGAGGAAGCCCGCAACTATGCGCCGACCGTCGTGCTGCTCGACGACGCCAACACCATCAAGCGCGCCGCCTGACTGCCGCGCACGAAAAAGGGGTGACGCCACGCGCCACCCCTTCCGGTCTGATCGTTATCCGGCCTAGCGGATCAGGTCATAGACCCCGCTGATATCCACCCGCACCGTCAGCTCGCCCGGGGACACCGAGGTCGAGGCATCGGCCGACTCGATGGCCATGGAGCGGGCATAGGGCATCGGCGGCGACACACTCATCGACGTGCCTTCGCTCAGGCCCCGGATGCCGCCCAGCTGCACCCCCAGGGCCTCGGCATACAGGCCGGCCTTGCGCTGCAGATCGCGCACGGCCAGACGCCGCGCCTGATCCTCGGCCGCCGTCCGGTCGGTCAGGCCAAAGCTGATCCCGTCGATCTGGTTGACCCCCGCGCTGACCACGGCATCCGCCGTCGTGCCGACCCGGCTCAGATCGCGCACCGTCACCGTCACCCGGTTGGTCGCCTGATAGCCGCGCAGGCGGGGCGGCTGGTCCTGCTGATAATCATACTGGGCCGACAGGTTCAGACCCGAGGTCTGGATATCGCGCTCGGCGATCCCCGCGCGGCGCAGGGCCGCCATGACCCGCTCCATATATTGGGCGTTCTGGCGCAAGGCCTCCTCGGCGGTTGCCGCCTCGGTCATGACGCCGAAATTGATCGTCGCCATATCCGGCGCGACCTTGACCTCGCCATAGGCCGCCAGGCTCAGATGCGGCGGCGCCACCATGTTGTGATGGCCCGCGGGCTCCGACATCGACTGCGCCAGCGCCGGCGCCGACACTCCGGCGAGCGCCACAGCAGCGGCCATCGGCATCAGCAGGCGAAGGGGGGAACGGATCATGGAAATCTCCTGAGGTTCGGGCACGCTCCACCCGCGCACCCTGTCAGTCCAACCTGGACCCTACCGCCTGAATGAACGCTCGCGGACGGGGGTCAGGTTCCGTTCATCAGCTTCAGTCGACCCCAGACTGCTTTGCGAGTCTGAAGCGATCTCCCCGCCCTACCTCGCGGCTGTGCCATGATGCGGGGTTGGCAGCAGGGAGGGGTTTCAAAGGTAGTGGCCGTCTGAACCTCAATCCGCATTTCAGACGGCGAACGCTCATCTCCTCCCCATTCATGGGGAGGGGGACCGCGTAGCGGTGGAGGGGGCAGCGCCGCCGTCGAACAAGGGGAGAGCACCGTCCCTTCCCCAAACGGGAGAAATGAGGAGAACCAGTTCAGACCATCCAGACGGTTCAGACGGTTCAGACGGTGTTTTTCCGGAGTCTCGGTTGGAGTCCCGGAAGCCGACTCCAACCGTCAACGGCCCCGAACTCCAGACGTGACGGGGCTTTGCGGCCGTTGTGGAGAAAGTGGAGTCTGTTTTTCGCCCTCAGACTCCCTACGTCCCAATCCAGACGGGTCAGACCATTCAGACGGTATTCTTTTTCCTCCCCTCTCCGTTGGGACCCGAAAGGCAGCGCGGAGCCTGAGAGGGGGTTGGGGGTGAGGGGCTCTCCGGCTCATTCGGCGTGAGCCGTCGCACCGGTCCTGCCACGGCTTGCGCCGACGGACCCCGCCGACCCTCATCCGGCGCTCACGCGCCACCTTCTCCCATCGGGAGAAGGATTCATGTCCAACCGGGAGGTTGCCATTTCAGACGGTTCAGACGTTTCAGACGGTGTAATCGCCGCCCTCTTTGCAACATCCCGTGCGCCTGCTAGGCCCGGGCGTCGCCTCCGGGGGCCCGTAGCTCAATGGTTAGAGCCGACCGCTCATAACGGTCTGGTTGGGGGTTCGAGTCCCTCCGGGCCTACCAGAAGCCGCGGCGGCGCGGTTCGACCCAGCGGTCGTCGCCGTAGTAGTCGCGGTCCTGGATGTAGCGCCCCTCGCGGTCGTACCAGCCGTAGCCGTCCTGATAGGTGTCATAGCCCTGCAGGGAATAGCCGTCGTCATAGTAGTCGAGGCCCAGCAGACCATCCTCTTCGGCCCACCAGTCGCGCGGATAGGCGCCATAGACGCACTCCCAGCCCTGGCCACCGGACCAGTAGGGCTCATAGCGGCCCCGGGTGCGTTCGCGGAACCGGGCCCGGCAGACGTGTTGCGACCAGACGCGGTTGCCGCTGGCCTCGACGCTGGCGCGGTTCTCGCCATAGATGACCTCGCGCACGCCCGAGAAGACATTGTTGGTGATCACGGCCCGGCCCGACGCCACGGCCACGCCGACGCTCTCGGCCCGGATGCGGGTGTCGGTCAGGGTCAGCTCGCCGTTGTAGACGACCACGCCCTTGTCCGAGCGACAGACGCGGCTGCCCTGGATGTCGACCGAGGCCCCTTCGACGGCCACGCCCTCGACGAAGCCGCAGATGGCGGTGTTGGTGATCTCGACCCGGCCGTAATCGCGGCCCGAGCGGATGATCATCCCGATCGAGCGGGGCCCGAAGGCGTTGGGCGCGCCGATGCCCTTCAGCGTCGTCGAGTCGATGCGGGCGGTCTGGCCGGCGCCGGGGATCAGCTCCATGCCGACATGGGCGCCGGTCACGACCACCTCCCACGCGGTCAACGAGGCCCCGTCGGCCACGATGGCCGGGGCCACGGTCTGGGTCTCCAGAACAGCGTTGCGGATGTCCAGCAGGCCGCCGTCCATATAGATGACCGCCTCGTCGCCGACATGGCGGAAGCCAACCCGGTTCATCAGGATCTCGGCGCCATAGCCGATGATGCAGGCGGCGTCGCCGGCGCGCTGGGACGAGAAGACCACGTCGCGCACATCGACCCGGACCCCCTGGGCCACGGTCATGCAAGGCAGGCCGTCGGGGGCTTGCAGGGTGGCGGTGGGCTGGCGGTTCCAGTCGCGCGGGTCGAACCCGCCTTCGCCGATGATGGTCAGCGGCTTGTTGATGTTCAGCCAGCCGACGCAAGGTCCGCCCCGCGCCCGCAGGATCAGGGTCCCGCCCGGGGCGACCCGGCGCACCGCGTCCTCGATCGCGCCCGAGCCCGGATTGCCGCCGCAGTCGACCAGCACGACCTGCTCGCCGCCCGCCGGATAGGGCCGCCCGTTGTGGGGACCGGGGCCGGGGTAGTAGTCGCGGCGACGGTCGCCGCTGGTCCAGCGCCGGTGCGTGGTCGCGCGGCTGCGACGCGGCGCCGGCGGGTCCAGCAGGACGCCAAAGTTCGGCCGGGTCTCGCTTTCGACGCGCGCGGCTTCCTGGGCCTGGGCTTGCGGGGCCAGCGACATGGCCGTCGCCGCGACCACGAGGCCCAGCGCGGGGGCGATCAGGGAGCGGAGGCAGAGGGGGGTGCGGAACGTGATCATGTGTCAACGCCCTCCTTAACGGCGCTGCTGGGAACGGGAGACCTGGGACAGGACGGCCTGCAGGCGGGCCACCGAGGGGGCGAACCCGGCCAGCGCCGAGTCGATCCGCATCACCACGGCCTCGGCCTTGTCCTGATCGGCGACGCCGGAGACGCCCAGGGCGAAGAAGGTCGACAGGGCGAACTTGGCCTCGGGGCTGCCCTGACGGGCCGCTTCCTCGTACCA
>JAHJYN010000129.1 GCA_018826885.1 Alphaproteobacteria bacterium
AGGTTCAGCGGCCCGTCCCAGGTCCAGGCCTGACCGTGACGCCCGGCCCGGGTCGGCAGGACGCAATCGAACATATCGACCCCGCGCGCCACCGCCTCGACCAGATCGACGGGCTTGCCCACCCCCATCAGATAGCGGGGTCGATCGGCGGGCAGCATGTCGGGCGCATAGTCCAGCACCTCGCACATGGCCGCATGGCCTTCGCCGACGGCCAGTCCGCCGATGGCATAGCCGTCAAAGCCCATCTCCTGCAGCTGCTCGGACGACTGGCGGCGCAGGTCCTCAAAGGTCGAGCCCTGCTGGATGCCGAACAGGGCTTGGGTCTCGCGCGCGCCGAACGCGGCCTTCGAGCGCGCGCCCCAGCGGATCGACAGCTCCATGGCGGCCCGGGCGGCGGGCGCTTCGGCGGGCCAGCTGACGCACTGGTCCAGCTGCATCGAGATATCGGCCCCCAGCCGGTCGGCCTGAATCTCGATCGAGCGCTCGGGGGTGAGGACGTGCTTGGAGCCGTCGATATGGCTGGAGAAGGTCACGGCCTCCTCGGTCAGTTTCGAAATACCCGACAGCGACATGACCTGGAATCCGCCGGAGTCGGTCAGGATCGGCCGGTCCCAGCGCATGAATTTGTGCAAGCCCCCCAGCCGCTCCATCCGCTCGGGCCCGGGGCGCAGCATCAGGTGATAGGTGTTGCCCAGCAGGATATCGGCGCCCGTCTGGGCCACCTGATCGACCGTCAGCGCCTTGACCGTCGCCGCCGTGCCGACCGGCATGAAGGCCGGGGTGCGGATCTCGCCCCGCGCGGTCTTCAGCACCCCGGTGCGGGCGCGTCCGTCAGTGGCAGCAATGTCGAAAGGAAAGGGCAAGGCGGATCACGGTCGCTGGCAAAAGGGGAGGGGCATTTAGGCGGAAATGGCCGCAATGACCATGTCTGGAAAATACCGTCTGAATAGTCTGAATGGTCTGAATTCGGGTTCCCTCACTCATGGTTCCCTTCTCCCGATGGGAGAAGGTGGCGCGCGAGCGCCGGATGAGGGGCGGCGGTGTGCGTCGGCGACCGCCGTGTCAGGACCTGTGCGACGGCTCACGCCGAAGGAAAGGGTGAACCCCTCACCCCCTGCCCCCTCTCAGGCTCCGCGCTGCCCTTCGGGTCCCAACGGAGAGGGGGTCCAAACTACCGTCTGAACCGTCTGAACAGTCTGAATGGTCTGAAATGGACGCGCCTCCATCGCCGGGGTCATAGCAACCGGACAGTATGGACGGGCGGGGGAGCAGGGCGTGAAGAACGGTGCGGGAAACGGTGCGGGCGTTGAAAGGGCGGGGGAATTTGGGGGCGAGTTTCACAGCGGGGTGCATCGGCTCAGCAAGGCGGGCGACCTATCGTGAACCGGCATCGACCCCGGGCACGAAGGCAAGTGCTGGGTAAAGGTCGGCCCAGTCGGGATTGGCGGCCTCTATCAGGGCGAACTTCCACGGGCGTCGCCACCGCTTGATGCGCTTCTCGCGCAGGATGGCCTGATCGACGTAGCGGTGGGGCTCGTACCAGACCAGACGATCGGTGCCATGGTCGCGGCTGTAGCCGTCGATCTGGCCGTGCCGGTGCTCGCCGATGCGACGGATCAGGTCGTTGGTCATGCCGACATAGAGCCAGCCACACCGCCCGCTGGCGACGATATAGACCCAGTAGCTGTGCTGACGCATCACCCCTGCCTCCCATGCGGGATTATGTGCGAGGGTGAGAACAAAGCAAGAACTTCTTCATTGTCGAGAACGCCTACGGCCTGGGCGCAGTTGTCATCCCCGAAACGCCAAAGGCGTCATCGGGGACGGGGCGGACCATGAACTGGCCGGCCCCGGACGGCGCTTGCGACGATCCGGGGCGAGGGGAGAGCCTGCCGCCACCCTTTGCCCGGCTCAGCCATTCGGCTGTCCGGGCGGGACGAGGTGTGTCGGGCTGCGTCCCCGATATTCGCTTCGCGAATTCGGGGATGACAATGGTGCCTCCCGGTCACGACGGGGGATGACAGTGCCTGCGCGGCGACGTTGGGAATGACAACAGTGCCGTTGGACTACCGCAGGGAAAACAATGCTGCCCCTTCGATCGCTCCCGGAATGAAAGGCCCTTTCGACGCCCCTGATAAGCCGAAGGTCCTGCCACTATTGTCATCCCCGAAACGCCGAAGGCGTTATCGGGGACGGGGCGGACCCTGAACTGACCGGCCCCGGACGGCGCTTGCGACGATCCGGGGCGAGGGGTGACCCGGGAGCCCGTTGTCACCCTTCGCCCGGCTCAGCCTGACGGCTGTCCGGGCGGGGTTGGGGGTGCAGCGCTGCGTCCCCGATATTCGCTTCGCGAATTCGGGGATGACAATAGAGCCTCCTCGGCGACGTCGGGGATGAAAACGGTGCCCCCCCCTCGGCCCCGTCCAGATGCTCGGGCGTCAGGGGCTCGTCCGCATCGGGGGCAAGGCCGGCGGAGGCGGTCTCGACGCCCGGCCAGTCGGCAAATACCCGCTCCGCCGTGGGGGAGCGCAGGCGGTTGCGGGAGCAGAGGAAGAGGAGGTTGGTCAGAACTGATCCTGTTGGGCCAGCTTACGCTTTGTTCGGACCGACAGAAGGAAATCTGGACTGCTCTTTTGGACGAGATTCTTCTCGGTACGGATCCTTTTGCATTCTGCCCAAACTTCGTCGAAAGCTTGGGCGGCGGCCTCTCGTTCGTGCCAGTAAGCCTCGATCGGAGACCCATACAACTGCGCAAACCAATGCTCGCCGCTGCTCGTCCATTGCGAGACATCGTCCGCAGCATGCTCCCCGATCTCCTTCAGCACGTTTTCTGCCGCTTGGAGGAGAATGTTGAGCCTTTGAGTCTCGGCAAACAGCGCGGCCGAAGGCCACGCCGCGAGCGGGGTCTCGAGCAACTTCTCCAGAGTGGAAATCCCGCCGGATCGAAGGTTCGTGCCCACAATTACAGCATCGAAAGGCGTTTCAAGTTTACGCACGGCATAGGCGTTGCTCGCATGAATGAGAGCTCCTTCAACCAACTCAAGGAACGCCTCAACGCCTCTAGCAGCGGCGCTTCGCTCACGACGAACCTGCCGTTGGCCCTCCCAAGCTGTGTAGAAAATGACGAGCAGGGCGCCGATTGCTTGGACCCATCCTGCAGCATCGCCCCAGTCAATGTCGTAACGCACCGGAGTTTGCCCCTGCCCTACAACGGAATATTATCGTGCTTTTTCCACGGATTGCTTTGCTGCTTGTTCTTCAGCGTCCGTAGCGCCCGGATCAGGCGGCGCCGGGTACCGTGGGGCATGATGACATCGTCGATGTAGCCGCGGCTGGCCGCGACGAACGGATTGGCGAAGCGTTCCTTGTATTCGGCTTCGCGGGCGGCGAGGGCCTCCGGGTCGCCGGCTTCCTTGCGGAAGATGATCTCGACAGCCCCTTTCGCCCCCATCACGGCGATTTCGGCGCTGGGCCAGGCGTAGTTGACGTCGCCGCGCAGGTGTTTGGAGCTCATCACATCATAGGCGCCGCCATAGGCCTTGCGGGTGATGACGGTCAGCTTGGGCACGGTGGCCTCGGCATAGGCGAACAGCAGCTTGGCGCCGTGCTTGATCAGGCCGCCGTATTCCTGGCGCGTGCCGGGCATGAAGCCGGGCACGTCGACGAAGGTCACGATGGGGATGTCGAAGGCGTCGCAGAAGCGGACGAAGCGGGCGGCCTTGCGGCTGGAGTCGATGTCCAGCACCCCGGCCAGGACCTGGGGCTGGTTGGCGACGACGCCGACGGTCTGGCCGTCGAGGCGGCCGAAGCCGGTGACGATGTTTTTGGCGTAGTCGGGGGCGATCTCGAAGAACTCGGCCTCGTCGACCGTCTTCAGGATCAGCTCCTTGATGTCATAGGGCTGGTTCGGATTGGCGGGGACCAGGGTGTCGAGGCTGGCCTCGTCGCGGTCCGGGTCGTCGTATGACTCGCGGACCGGGGGCTTTTCGCGGTTCGACAGGGGCAGGAAGCCGATCAGGCGGCGGACCTCGGAAAGGGCCTCCAGATCGTTTTCGAAGGCGCCGTCGGCGACGCCCGACTTGCCGGCATGGACGCGGGCGCCGCCCAGATCCTCGTGGGTGACGACCTCGTTGGTGACCGTCTTCACCACGTCGGGGCCGGTGACGTACATGTACGACGTGTCCTTCACCATGAAGATGAAGTCGGTGATGGCGGGCGAATAGACGTCGCCGCCGGCGCAGGGGCCCATGATGACGCTGATCTGGGGGATGACGCCCGAGGCCAGGGTGTTCTGCAGGAAGATGTCGGCATAGCCGCCGAGCGCCTCGACCCCTTCCTGGATGCGGGCTCCGCCGGCGTCGAACAGGCCGATGATGGGCGCGCCATTGGTCAGGGCCATGGTCTGCAGCTTGACGATCTTGGCCGCATGCGCGCCGGAAAGTGAGCCGCCGAAGACGGTGAAATCCTTGGAGAAGACATAGACCAGACGGCCGCCGATGGTGCCGCGGCCGGTTACCACGCCGTCACCGGGGATGCGCTGCCTCTCCATGCCGAAGTCGTGCGAGCGATGCTCGACGAACATGTCGGTTTCCTCGAACGAGCCCTCGTCCAGCAGAACCTCGATCCGCTCGCGCGCGGTCAGCTTGCCCTTCTTGTGCTGGGCAGCGATGCGGGCTTCGCCCCCGCCGAGCTTGGCTCCGGCGCGGCGTTGTTCCAGCTGGTCGAGAATGTCTTGCATGGAGGCCTCCTTGAAGCGCCGAGCCTTAAGGAGGGTGGCCCGGGGAGGCAAGACTTGAGAGTGTGCCTACTCCGGCCGGGTCAGCTCGCGCGCCATGACATCGGCGATGGTGCCCGCGCCCCGGGAGGTGAGCACTTCATCGCCATAGAGGCCGACCAGAAAGGCCCAGTCCCAATCGGTCAGGAAGGGAACGGCGACGGCATCCGGGTCGAACAGGTTGAGGATGGTGTCATAGCCGACGGTGTCGGCCTCGGGGTCGATCTGGCTCAGGGCGACCAGCGCCACATAGTCCGTCAGGGCGACCAGGTCCGTGCCCGCAGCGGCAGCCACGTCGACGATAATGACCACCTGCTGGAGGTCGTACCGATCGGTGTTGGCCTGGAGGGAGCCCACGACCGAGCGGCCATAGGAGCCCGTATTGGACGGATGCAGGATATCGATATCCACATTGGCCGCGGGCTGGCCAGGCAGCCGGACGGTGGGGCGCCCGGTAAAGCTGTCAACCGGCAGGCTGAGGTGCCACCAGCGCACCGGGTCGGCGCGGGTCTGGAAGGCCTCGAGCTGGCGCGGTCCGCGGTCCGTCCCGCTGGCACCCGTGACGAAGGCCTCACGGCGGGTGCTGACCATCTCGCGGGCCATGGCCGGGCCGTCATCGGCCATGATGATCAGGACATTGGGCTGGCACCCCCGAGGGCCGGTCTGAAGCCCGACCTCTGCCCCGACTTCGGCCAGCCGCCGGACCATATATTCAGTGACGCGGGGGTCTGCGTTCAGCACCTCGGCACAGAGGGGCGTATGCCATCGGGCGACCTCGCTGCCCATGGCCGGGGCCAGCACCTCGCGGACATAGGGGACGGCCCGTTCCCGCGCCGCCTGCCTCTGTCCCTCGACGACGATGTCCTCGACGGGGGTGGCTGCGACCGGTGGATCCTGCGCCGGAGCCGGATCCTGAAGCGTGAAGGCAAGACCTATGGCCAGGGCAATCGCGATCATTTCAGCCCTCCTGAGAAGGCCATGTGGCCACACGGAGGGCTGAGGAGCAAGATCAGCCGGTCAGGGCGGCGAGGCGGGTCAGTTCGGCGACGTGGGCGGCAAAGGCCTTTTTGCCGGCCGGGGTCAGGCTGGCCCAGGTGCGGGAGCGGCCGTCGACCGGGGTCTTGGTCAGCTTGATATAGCTCGCGTCGTCCAGCTGTTTCAGGTGTTTGGACAGGACCGAGTCCGAGACCTTGAGGCTGTCGCGGATCAGGGCAAACTCGGCCTCGTCGATACTGGAGAGGATGGCGCAGATCTGCAGCCGCCCCGGGGCGTGGATAACGGGATCGAAGAGGGGGACGGGGGTCATGTCCCGTCCGCCTGCAGTTCGCGCTTCCAGACCCGCATCCACAAGCGTCCGCCGAGGATGGCGGCGACGAAGCCTGCTGCGCCGGTGGCCAGGGGCATCCAGGCGATGCCGGTATATTTGCCCCAGATCGCCCCGCCCATCAGCCCGATCAGCACGGCTGCGAGGGCAAAGGCAACCCATCGGGCGCGCCGGGGCGAATAGCCATTGACCCACCAGCCGTAGCGCTTCTTCCACCAGTGGACGGCGTAGGCGAGGCCGGCCAAGGCGATGACCAGACAGACCACCGACCAGGGCAGCTGAAGCCCCTGACTGGCAACCAGCAGGCCGCAGACAGTGCCGTACATAAGGTCGTAGGTGACGGGGTAGGACATCTGGTCCGTCATGCCCGCGCGGGCGGACTGGATCGCAGCCAGGGCGTCTTTGGGGTCGGGGGCTTGGGTCATGGGGTTCTCACTTTCCGATGTGGAAAGTAACACGACTTTCCATCATGGCAAGTGATAATTTTCCGAAGTGGAAAGTCAGGTCTTGCGGAAAGGGGACTCGGCTTCGGTCTGGGCCTTGATCTCGGCCAGGATGGCGGGGCGTTCGTGGTCGAGATAGCGGGCGATGGCGTCGCGAAAGCCGGGGTCGGGGATGTGGTGGGCCGAGCGGACGGGGGTGGGCAGATAGCCGCGCGCCAGCTTGTGATGGCCCTGTGCGCCGGCCTCGACGCGCTTCAGGCCGCGGGACAGGGCGAACTCGATGGCCTGATAGTAGCAGAGCTCGAAATGCAGGAAGGGGATGTCCTCCAGCGTGCCCCACTGGCGGCCGTACAGGGCGTCGCGGCCGATCAGGTTGAGGGCGCCGGCGATGGGGGTCTCACCCCGGTACGCCATCACCAGGGCGATGCGGTCGGCCATGGTCCGGCCGATGCGGGCAAAGAAGTCGCGGGTCAGATAGGGGCGGCCCCATTTGCGGCTGCCGGTGTCGAGGTAGAAGGCGAAGAAGGCGTCCCAGACGGACTCGGTCAGGTCCGGGCCGGTCAGGATGCGGATGTCGAGACCGGCCTGGGCCTCGCGCCGCTCGCGCCGGATGGTCTTCCTGCGATTGGACGACAGGGCAGCGAGGAAGCCCTCGAAATCGCCATAGCCCTGATCGGTGAAGACGTATTGCAGGTCGAGGCGCGGCAGCCAGCCGGCGGCGGCCATCTCGGCCCCCTCGGCCTCGGTCGGGAAATTGACGTGGATCGACGACAGGTCGAGGCGGGCGCACAGGGTCTCGGCGCCCTGGATCAGGGCTTGGCGGACTGTGCCGGGATCGGCGTCCGGGTGGATCAGGAAGCGCGGACCGGTGACGGGCGTGAAGGGGACGGCGCCCAGCAGCTTGGGATAATAGCGCCCGCCGGCGCGCTCCCACGCCTCGGCCCAAGCGTGGTCAAAGACATATTCGCCACTGCTGTGGCCCTTCAGCCAGAGGGGCATCAGGCCGAGGGTGCGGCCGCCGTCGTCCTCGAGCGCCAGATGCCGCCCGGCCCAGCCCTGATCGGGCGCGGCGCTGCCCGAAGCTTCGCAGGCGTCGAGGAAGTCATAGCCGATGAAGGGATCGCCGGTGGGGGCGGCCAGCGCCTCCCACGCGTCCCGGCCGACATCGGCGACCGCGCCGTGGACGCGGAGGGTAAAGCCGTCGTCCGTCACTTCACCTCGACGATGGCGTCCACCTCGACGGCGAAGCCCAGCGGCAGGCGGTAGACGCCCACGGCCGAGCGGGCGTGACGACCGGCGTCGCCGAACACCTCGACCATCAGGTCCGAGCAGCCGTTGATGACGGCGGGAATGGCGATGAAGTCGGGCCCGGCCTGGACGAAGCCGCCCAGCTTGACCACGCGGACGACGCGCTCAAGGTCGCCGCCGAGGGCGTCCTTGATCTGGGCCAGAAGATTGACGCCGCACATGCGGGCGGCGCGGGCCGCGTCCTCGGGGCTGACGTCGACGCCGACCGTGCCCTTGATGCCGCCCGAGGCGTCATTCGACAGCTGGCCCGAGATGTGGACCAGATTGCCGGTGCGAACCCAGGGCACATAGTTGGCGACGGCCTTGGCGGGCTCGGGCAGGTCGAGGCCCAGTTCGGCGATGCGGGCGGCGTAGGTCATGGTCGTCTCCTGATGTCTTTCGGGGCGTTTAGCCCGGCGCGGGCGAGGCGTCACCCCGTCCGCGATGTCGCGCTCAGCTTTTCAGCGA
>JAHJYN010000130.1 GCA_018826885.1 Alphaproteobacteria bacterium
GCCATAAACGTCAGAGAGCCCTCTGGCACCGTGGGGAGATGGGGATGCAGACGACGCCCTCCGGCCTGCGCTCGCGCGGTCGGCATGGCCTCCGAGCTTCCTTCGGACATTACGACCGGCACACACGCCTCGCGGCGACGCGAACGCGTATGGGCCATCTCGTCGTCGGGAATAAGCCCGGCGATGAACCTCAAGACTGGAGACCGCAATGGACCGCGCACAAAAGGCCGAGTCGATCGAGACGCTGAAGGGCGTGTTCGCCGACGCCGGCGCCGTGGTCGTGACCCACAACCTGGGTCTGACCGTTGCGGACATGGAAGACCTGCGTGGCCGCCTTCGCAAAGAAGGTGGCGCGTTCAAGGTGATCAAGAATCGCCTGGCGCTCAAGGCGCTCGAAGCCGAAGACGGCAGCGACTACCACGGCCTGTTCAAGGGTCCCGTGGGCATCGCCTATGCCGACGATGCGGTGACGGCTGCCAAGGTCACCGCTGAATTCGCCAAGGGCAACGACAAGTTCGTCGTTCTGGGCGGCTTCATGGGTGACAAGGTTCTGGACGCGAAGGGCGTGGAGACTCTCTCCAAACTGCCGTCGCTGGATCAGATCCGCGCCTCGCTGCTGGGCCTGCTCAACGCTCCCGCGACCAAGGTCGCCGGCGTCGTTCAAGCCCCGGCGTCTCAACTGGCCCGCGTTTTCAGCGCCTATGCCAACAAGGACGCCGCGTAAGCGGACCGACCTCTTTCATCTCTGCAACCTCTCTACTGAACCCCAATCCTCCGAAGGAAAACTCAAATGGCCGATCTCGCCAAAATCGTTGAAGACCTGTCCGCCCTGACCGTCCTGGAAGCCGCCGAGCTGTCCAAGCTGCTGGAAGAAAAGTGGGGCGTGTCCGCCGCCGCTCCGGTCGCCATGGCCATGCCCGCCGGTGGTGGCGCCGGTGCTCCGGCCGAAGCCGCTGAAGAGCAAACCGAGTTCACCGTTGTCCTGATCGACGGCGGCGACAAGAAGATCAACGTCATCAAGGAAGTCCGTGGCGTGCGTTCGGACCTCGGTCTGAAGGAAGCCAAGGACCTGGTCGAAGGCGCTCCGCAGAACGTCGTCGAGAACGTTTCCAAGCAGAACGCCGACGAAATCGCCAAGAAGCTGACGGAAGCCGGCGCCAAGGTCCAGATCAAGTAATCTGGCGCCATTCGGCACTGTGACGATTGAACGGCCCCGGTGGATTTCCGCCGGGGCCGTTTTCGTGCGGGCGCCCCGGAACCTTCCCGGCGCCCGGGGGCTCTCCCCCGACAAAGGAGACCCCCATGAAGATTCTGATGGTTCTGACCTCGCACGACCAACTCGGCGACACCGGCAACAAGACCGGCTTCTGGCTCGAGGAGTTTGTGGCGCCCTATTATCTGCTCAAGGACGCGGGCGCTGAAATCAGCCTGGCCTCGCCCAAAGGGGGCCAGCCGCCGATCGATCCCAAGAGCGACAGTCCGGATGCCCAGTCCGACGAGACGCGCCGGTTCAAGGACGACGCCGAGGCCAAAGCCCAACTGGCCAGCACCCTCACACTGTCGGACGTCAAGGCGGCTGACTATGACGCCGTCTTCTATCCGGGCGGCCACGGCCCGCTGTGGGATCTGGCCGAAGACGCCGACTCCATCGCCCTGATCGAGGCCTTCGCCCGGGCCGACAAGCCGACGGCCTTCGTCTGCCATGCGCCGGGCGTTCTCAAGTCGGTGAAGGGCAGCGACGGCGTACTGCTGGTCAAGGGGCGCACGGTGGCCGGCTTCACCAACAGCGAGGAAGACAGCGTCGGCCTGACGGACGTCGTGCCTTTCCTGGTCGAGGACATGCTGAAGGACGCCGGCGCCGACTATCGTCGCGGCGACGATGGCGCCGCCTTTGCGGTCGTCGACGGCACGCTGATCACGGGCCAGAATCCGGCGTCATCGGCGATCACGGCCGAAAAGCTGCTCGACGTTCTGAAACGCTAGGGCCACCTGTGCCCCCGGGTCTGCTGGAGGCAGCACCCGGGGGCATGGCGTTGTCAGTCCCGCATCGGCGACAGGATATCGCCCAGACGGTCCGGCGTGCCGGGAATCCGCTCCAGACGCGGATAGCGCAGGCCGTCGTGGTAATCGATCTCCAGCGTCCGGCTGCCGCGCGCATTGCGCACCTCCAGCACGATCGGCGCGGTCGAGGTCCTGGCGGCCGAGATGGCATTCGACAGCACCTCGGGCGAGGCCCGCTCGCCATTCACCGACACCAGGGTCCAGCCCGCGCCGATGCCGGCGTTGAAGATCGGGCTGTCCCACTGCACGGCGACGATGCGGTTGCCGCCCGCCAGATAGAAGCCCAGCGAATAGAGATAGTCGCCCGGGCCGCTGCCGTTGATGCGGGTCTCCACCTCGGTCGGGCTGTCGGTATAGACGAGGCGATAACCACTGCGCTCGATGCCATCCAGCGGCGCCCTGGCGTCGGGGCCGACGGCATCCAGACGGTCGCGCAGGAAGCCGGCCCAGTCGTGCGGGACCACGGCGTTCAGGGCCGTGACGATATCGTCGAACGTGTAGGGCGTGGCCGTCCACGACCCGTCATCAATGCCAAAGAACAGGGCGGCAAAGTCGTTCAGCGATTTGGTATCACCGGTCTTCTCGCGGATCAGGGTGTCGGCATCCAGCCAGATCAGGGCCGACTCCCGATAATAGTCGCCCGTGCCGCGCATCCACGATGGCCAGGGACTGGACGCCCGATAGCCCAGCAGATTGTTGTTGGTCGTGTCCTGCAGCGAGCGCCACTCACGTCCGGACTGATACTGATAGAAGGCCGCGATCCCCGCGAAGGAGGCCAGCGCCTCCTCCTTGGTGCCCAGCCCCGAACGTACCGTCAGCACCTCGCCCCAGTATTCGGTCTGGCCTTCATAGACCCACAGCAGGGTGTTCTGGACCGGCACATTGAAGTTCGGCGTCAGCTGGTCGCCGGGCCGGCGGAATTTGCCGTTCCACGAGTGGACGAACTCGTGCGGCAACAGGGTCCGCGTGCCGTGACTGCCTTCCCATCCGTCGCCGAAGAAGTTGGGCGGCGCCGTGTTCTCGCTCGACCGGTGATGCTCCAGACCGATGCCGCCCATCTCGCGGGTCAGGCCCAGCAGGAATTCATAGCGGTCGAAATGGCGCGACCCGAACAGCAGGTCGGCCTCATCGACCAGGGCCTCATATTTGGCCAGTTGTTCGGGCGTCGGCGCGATCTGCTCGGGCTGGTCGGCGACGATGTGCAGGGTCACCGGTGACCGGCCACCGGGGTCGAGGTCATAGGATTTGTAGTGTGCGCCCGCGAACATCGGGCTGTCGGCCAGCGTCTCGAGACTGACGGGGGCAAAGGTCGCCACCCCGTCCTCGAACGACACCGTGTCCATGGCCACCCCGTACTGCCAGCCGTCCGGCAGGCGGATGGACGGGGCAAAGGTGATGCGGCTGTGGCGATATCCCGCAGGGTAGAGCACCGCCTTTTCCCACTGCAGGTTCAGCATGGACGAGGCCATCACCACGCGCCAGTTGCTGGCGTCCGGCTGGGTCAGCCACTGGAACTCGACGACGATCTCGTCGACGCCCTCCGGCACCTCGACGTGAAACGCATAGGGATCGATCGTGTCGCGCAGCCACTCGATCCGGTCGCCCTCGCCGTGGATGGTCAGTCCTGCGATCAGCTGGATCGGGCCTGTCGGGGCGTGGTTGCCCGGAATGAATTTCGGATACAGCAGGGTCAGGGGCCCGGCGCTGACGGGAATGGTCTGGCGCACGCTGACGATCTTGCGGTCGATGTCGGTGGCGTCGACCTCATAGCGGATCACACCCGGATAGGCCTGATCGACCGGCGCCGGAATTTCCGGCAGGGCCCGGGGCAGGGCGGGCGTGCCCACCTGGGCCAGGGCGGGTGCTGCCATACCGAGGCTGAGGGCGATGGCCAGGGCGGAAACGGTCAGACGAAGACGCATGGAACACTCGCGGGTCATGGAAGGGGTCGGCGCCAGTTCGGACCAGTCCGCCCCCCGGGTCAACCCTGATGACCGCTCACTCCATGTTTACGTGACGTGATCTTGGCAGGGGACGGCTGGCGGGCTAGGCCATCAGCAACACCTCTCAGGGAGAAACAACATGGCCGATCTGGCATCCGTGACCGAACACATCCGCGCCGCCGTGGGCGACAACTCCGGCCTCGGCAAGACCGTCAAGCTGGACCTGGGCGACCAGGGCGTCATCTACATCGACGGTGCCTCCGTGCCGAACACCGTCACCAACGAAGACAAGCCCGCCGACGCCACCGTCTCCATGGCCTGGGACGACTTCATGGCCCTGTCGGAAGGCAAGCTGGACCCGATGATGGCCTTCATGCAGGGCAAGCTGAAGATCACCGGCGACATGATGATCGCCCAGAAGCTGGCCCCGCTGCTGAAGCGCTAGGCTGTTTGCGTTCTCCCTCCCCTTCATGGGGAGGGATGTCGGCGCCAAGCGACGACAGGGTGGGGAACGCCGGTCCCGCACCGCCGGCGCCCGGCTTCACCCTTCCCCACCCGGTCGCTTCGCGACCACCCTCCCCACGAGGGGGAGGGAGAAGGAGACCTCTCCATGGAATTCCAGCACAGCGACAAGGCCCTTCACTGGCAGGAGCGCGTCCGCCGCTTTCTGGATGACAAGGTCCTGCCGCGCGAGGCCGAATACTGGGCCCAGGTGCGCGAGGATTCGACCCGCCAGCCCCCGGCCATGGATGAGATGAAGGCCCAGGCGCGCGAGGCGGGCCTGTGGAACATGTTCCTGCCCGGCGATCACGGCGCGGGTCTGACCAACCTCGAATACGCCCCGCTGGCCGAGATGATGGGCCGCCATCTGTGGACGGCCGAGGTGTTCAACTGCAACGCCCCCGACACCGGCAATATGGAAGTGCTCCATATGTACGGGAACGAGGCCCAGCAGGCGAAGTGGCTCAAGCCCCTTATGGCCGGCGAGATCCGCTCGGCCTTCCTGATGACCGAGCCCGAGGTCGCCTCGTCGGACGCCACCAATATCCAGACCCGGATCGAGCGCGACGGCGACCACTATGTGATCAATGGCCGCAAATGGTGGTCGACCAATATGGGCCATCCGAACGTCGCCGTGACCATCGTCATGGGCAAGACCGACACCGAGGCCGCGACCCACGCCCAGCAGTCGCAGATAATCGTGCCCGTCGACACGCCCGGCTTCCGCGTCGAGCGGATGCTCTCGGTGTTCGGTTATGACGAAAAGCCGATCGGCCACGCCGAGGTCGTGCTCGAAAACGTCCGCGTCCCGGTCGAGAACCTGATCGCCGGCGAGGGCCGGGGCTTCGAGATCGCCCAGGGCCGCCTGGGGCCCGGCCGTATCCACCACTGCATGCGCGTCATCGGCATGGCCGAGCGGGCGCTGGAACTGATGGTCCAGCGCCTTCTGGCCCGCTCCGCCTTCCGCAAATCGCTGGCCGAGCATTCGGTCTGGGAGCAGCGCGTCGGCGAGGCCCGCACCAATATCGAGATGTGCCGCCTGTCGGTCCTGAAAGCCGCCTGGATGATCGATCAGGCCGGCGCCAAGAACGCCAAGTCCGAGATCGCCCAGATCAAGGTCGCCGCGCCGCGCATGGCCCTGCAGATCATCGACGACGCCATCCAGGCCCATGGCGGCGCCGGCGTGTCGGCCGATACGCCGCTGGCCGAGATGTACGCCATGGTCCGCACCCTGCGCATCGCCGACGGCCCGGACGAGGTTCATAACCGCTCCATCGCGCGTCTCGAATACGCCAAACACGGCGGTCGTCCGGTCCGCTGATGACGCGACGTTTTGTCAGGCAACGCGAGGCCGGGTGATGCGTTAGGTCGACTCGCGTCGGGCTCGTGGGCTCGATCCGCCCGCCCAATATCCCGGAGACACCCATGAACGCGCCCGCTACCGTTCAGGATCAGAGTGCCCGGGATGTGGCCCGCTACCAGGCCTCACGCCGCGTCATGCCGGCCTTGGCCGAGGGCCTGTCGGCCGAGGACCTGCAGGTCCAGTCCATGCCGGACTGCAGCCCCGGCAAATGGCATCTGGCCCACACCACCTGGTTCTATGAGGCGCTGATCCTCAGCCGCGATCCGGACTATCGGCCGTTCGACCCCGTCTGGTTCACCCTGTTCAACTCCTACTATGACGGCGTCGGCGAGCGGATCGCCCGCGATCAGCGCAGCCTCATCACCCGGCCCTCGCTGGACGACGTCATGGCCTATCGCCGCGAGATCGACCGTCGCATGGTCGAGCGCCTGCGCGCCGGCCTGACGGACGGGGAGGGGCGCTATCTGTTCGTGCTCGGCCTCAACCACGAACAGCAGCATCAGGAGCTATTCCTGATGGACTTGCTGAACCTGATGTCGCGCTCGCCGCTGGACCCTGCGGCCCTTGACCGCGAACCCGGCTGGCGCAGTGACCAGACGCCGCGCGGTGGCTGGGAGGCCTTCGACGGCGGCCTTGCGACCCTCGGCCATGACGGCGCAGGTTTCGCCTTCGACAATGAGGGTCCGGCTCACCCGGTCCACCTCCAGCCCTTCCGGCTGGCCCGTGATCCGGTGACCAACGGCCAGTGGCTCGAGTTCATGGCCGACGGGGGCTATCGCCGTCCCGAGCTGTGGCTGTCCGACGGCTGGGCCACCGCCCGCTCCGAAGGCTGGCAGGCGCCCCTCTATTGGCAGTCCGGCGAGGCCGGCTGGACGGTCCTGACCCTGACCGGCCGCCAGCCCGTCGATCCCGAGGCCCCGGTCTGTCACGTCAGCCTGTACGAGGCCGACGCCTTCGCCCGCTGGTCCGGCGCCCGCCTGCCGACCGAGGCCGAATGGGAGCACGCGGCCCGCACGCGGCCCGACGCCTTCTCCGGGCTCGACGGCCAGGTCTGGCAGCATACGGCCAGCGCCTATGCCCCCTATCCGGGCTTCCGGACCACGCCCGGCGTCGCCGCCGAGTACAACGGCAAGTTCATGGCCAATCAGGGCGTGCTCCGCGGCTCGTGCTTCGCCACCCCGCCTGACCACCGCCGCCTGACCTATCGCAACTTCTATTATCCGCATCAGCGCTGGGCCTTCGCCGGTCTGCGTCTGGCGCGCGATGCCGCCCCCCAGCCCGGAGCCCGGATGCCGACCAGCGACGAGACCGCCCAATTCCGCGCCGATCTGGTCGAGGGTTTGTCAAAGCCACAGAAGTCCCTGTCCCCAAAATGGCTCTACGATGCCGAGGGCTCGCGCCTGTTCGAGGACATCACCCGCCTGCCGGAATACTATCCGACGCGTCAGGAGACCGTCCTGCTGCGCGACATGGCCCCGGACATCGCCCGGTTCATGGGCGAGAATGCCGTGCTGGTCGAGTTCGGCTCGGGCGCCAGCGAAAAGACCCGGATCGTTCTGGATCACGCCCCGGACCTCGCCACCTATATGCCGATCGACATCAGCGTCGACGCCCTGGAGGCCGCCACCGACCGCATCCGCGAGGCCTATCCCGATCTGGAGGTCAGCCCGGTCGCCGGAGACTTCCTCGACCTGCCGCCGCTGCCCGAACTGGGACGGGGACCGCGCACCGGCTTCTTCCCCGGCTCGACCATCGGCAATCTGACGCCCGACCTGGCCGTTCGCTTCCTCAGGGTCGCGCACGAGCGGCTGGGCCCGGGATCTCACTTCATTCTGGGGGTCGATCTGGTCAAGTCGGTCGATCTGCTGGTCGCCGCCTATGACGATGCCCAGCGGGTCACCGCAGCCTTCAACCTGAATCTGCTGGTGCGCGCCAATCGCGAGCTGGGCGCGGACTTCGATCTCGACAGTTTCGAGCACCGCGCCGTCTGGAACGCGGACCAGTCGCGGATGGAGATGCATCTGGTCTCGAGGCGGGATCAGGTCGTGACCCTCGGCGACACCCGCTTCCGCTTCGTCGAGGGGGAGACCCTGCACACCGAAAGCTCACGGAAATTCACGCGCGAGACGATCGTGGAGCTGGTGGAAAAGGCCGGCTGGCGGCTGGTCGAATGGCGCGAGTCGGCCTCGCCCGGGGTGGCCCTCGCCCTGCTTCAGGGCTGAGGGCCGTTATAACGCCTAGTCGGTGCGGGATGCGCCCGTCGTGGTCTCGGTCTGACGGGTGCCATGCGAGGCCTCGCCGCCCTTGCGCCCGGCCTGGGCGGCAAGCGCCCGGTCCTGGGAGAAACTGCGCTTCTCGCTGGGCACGCTGGCACCGCCCTTGCGGGCGATGGCGCGCTGGCGTTCGGGATCCATGGAGGCAAAGCCCCTTTTCGAGACTCCGGACGGGCGGGCGGGGGGCTTGGCCTCGGCCATGGTGTTGACCTTTCTGACAAATCGAGAACTGTGCAGAAAGAACCCCGTGGCCCCCTTACGGTTCCGCTCAAGGCGGGCTGCGACGGTCCGACTCAGGGGATAGCGGCATCGTCTGTCCGGACAGCGCCCGGTCCGACACAAACGGATTGTCGCGCCGCTCGGCCCCGAAGGTCGAATGAGGGCCATGTCCCGGCACAAAGGTCACATCATCCCCCAGCGGCCAGAGCTTGGTGACGATGCTGGTCACCAGCGCCCGCGGATCGCTCTGCGGAAAGTCGGTCCGCCCGACCGAGCCCTTGAACAGCACATCCCCGACCTGGGCAAAGCGCGCCGCCGCGCAATAGAAGATCACATGGCCGGGCGTATGACCCGGGGTGCGAAACACCTGCCAGCGGGTCTGGCCCAGGGTCAGTTCATCGCCCTCGTCCAGCCAGCGATCAGGCGCGAAGCTCCGCGCTTCGGGCAGGCCGTACATCTGCCCCTGCGCCGGAATGCCGTCGATCCAGAACTGGTCATCGGGATGCGGCCCGATGATCGGCGCGCCCGAGATCTCGTGCAGTTCCGCGGCGCCGCCTGCATGGTCCAGATGGCCGTGGGTGATCCAGATCTGCTCCATTTCCAGCCCGCGCCGCTGGATCTCGGCCAGGATGGCGGGGCCGGACGCGCCCGGATCGATGACGGCGGCCTTCTTTGTGGCCGTGCACCAGACGACGGTACAGTTCTGCTGCAGGGGCGTGACCGGACTGATGAACAGGCCGAGGGGGGAGGGGGATGCGCTCATCCCCCAGACATAGGGCGACGGGCCGCGTGTGTGAACCGCCCCCGGGACGTGCCGCGCGTTGACCTTTGGCGGCGTTCTCGACATAAGGGCGGGCTTCGAGGTGCCGC
>JAHJYN010000131.1 GCA_018826885.1 Alphaproteobacteria bacterium
CCGTCATGATCGGCTTTGGCCTCGTCATGGCCACCCGCGTGCACCGCTATGTCGAGCTGCCCAAGGGCAACGGCCTGTTCTAGACCTCAGTCCGGCAGGCCCGCCGCCCAGTCGGTGGCCCGCACCAGGCTGTCGACAATGCCCGGCTCGGTCGAGGCGTGGCCCGCGTCGCCCACCACTTCCAGCCGCGCCTCGGGCCACACCCGGTGCAGGGCCCAGGCGCCCGACATCGGCGTGACCACATCGAACCGGCCCTGGGCGATCCACGCCGGGATATGCCGGATGCGGTCGATCTTCTTCAGCAGCCAGCCATCTTCGGGCAGGAAGCCGCCGTTGCGGAAATAGTGGTTCTCGATCCGGGCAAAGGCGATGGCGAATTCGGCGTCGGCGAATTTGTCGGGGCGGGAGTCCGGCCCGCGCACGCTGACCGTCTCACCCTCCCAGCTGGACCAGGCGATGGCGCAGTCGCGGCGCGCGGCCTCGTCATTGCCCGTCAGCCGCTTCTCATAGGCGGCCATCAGGTCGCCGCGTTCGGCCTCGGGGATGGGCGCCAGAAACCGCTCCCAGGCGTCGGGGAAGATCATCGACGCCCCGTCCTGATAGAACCAGTGCAGCTCCTTCTTCGTCAGCAGGAAGATTCCCCGCAGCACCAGCGCCTTGACCCGCTCGGGGTGGGTCACCGCATAGGCCAGCGACAGGGTCGAACCCCACGACCCGCCGAACACCACCCATTTGTCGATGCCGCACCGCTCGCGCAGCCGCTCGATATCCTCGATCAGCGTCCAGGTGGTGTTGTTCTCCAGCGAGGCATAGGGCCGCGACTGGCCACAGCCGCGCTGGTCGAACATGATGATCCGATAGGCCGACGGATCGAAATAGCGCCGCATGCCCGGGCTGGTCGCGCCGCCCGGCCCGCCGTGCAGTACCAGCACCGGCTTGCCCTGCGGATTGCCGCTTTCCTCGAAATAGATCTCGTGCCCGTCCGGCGTCTTCATCCTGCCGCTGGCAAAGGCCTCGATCTCGGGGAACAGGTCGCGGCGGTCGCCCTCGGGCTTGGGAAAGGACATCGGTACTCGCTCTACAGTTCAAGACAGGTCGGACGGGCGCATGCGAAACGCCCCGAAGGCAAACAGGAGCCAGGCGGCAATCATCAACAAACCCCCGATCGGTGCCACGGCACCCATGGCGCTCAGACCGGCCAGGCCGACCAGCGTCAGGGACAGGGCAAAGACGGCGCCACCGACCACGGCCAGCCATCCGGCCAGACGAACGGTGGCACTGCGCGGGGCCAGAGCAGCGGCCACGACGGCCAGCAAGGCGTGGATCAGGCCGTAATGGGCGCCGGTGGTCAGCAGGGTCTTGACCTGCGGGCCCGCTCCATGGGCCGCGAACGCGCCCAGCAGGACACAGAGTGCGCCGAGGCCACAGGCCGTCACCGCCAGGGTGCGATTCACCGTCATATGGCCACGCTAGCCCACGGAATCGCCGGAGTCTGCTATCGGATCAGGCATGCAGCCGTCCGTCCGTCTTGCCCTCCACTATGTGTTGCTCTTCGGCGTCACCGGGGTCAGCCTGCCGTTCGCTGGCCTGTGGCTGAAAAGCCTGGGGCTGGACGGCGCCGAGATCGGCACCCTGCTGGCCGTGCCCATGCTGGCGCGCTTCCTGACCGGCCCGATGATCGCCGTCTGGGCCGACGGTTTCGCCACCCGCCGCGCGCCCATCGCCATTCTCGGCTGGGTGGCGGTGGCCGGCTATGGCGCAGCGGCCCTGGTCGAGGGCTATGTCCTGTGGACGCTCTGCTGGTTCGTGGCGGCGACCGCCACCTCGGCCATCATCCCCCTGATCGATGTGCTGAACCTGCGTGTCGCCCGGCGCGAGGGCTTTTCCTTCTCCATCCCGCGCGGCTTTGGCTCGGCCGCCTTTGTGCTGGCTAATCTGGCCATGGGGGCGCTGCTGATCCGGCTGCCGGTCGCGGCGGTGATCGTCTGGATCGTGGCCGGCAGCGCCCTGATGGCCCTCTATGCCCAGTTCGGCCTGCCCGCCGAAGCCGTCAGCGCCGCGGGCCGCGCCTCAGGCCGCAACCGGTTCCTGGGCTTGGGCCGCCTGCTGGCTGACCCGGTGTTCATGATGGCCCTGCTCGCCATCGGCGCGGTGCAGGCCAGCCACGGCTTCTACTACGGCTTCTCGGCCATCCTCTGGACGCAGCAGGGCCTGTCCACCGGCCTCGTCGGCGCGCTCTGGGCCGGGTCGGTGATCATCGAGATCGGCTTCATGTGGTGGCTCGACCCCTGGCGGAGACGCCTCGGCATCGGCCCCTGGCTCCTGCTGGCGGTCGGGGTGGGGGCGGGGGTCCTGCGCTGGACGGCCCTGGCCTTCAGCCCGCCGCTGGCCCTGCTGTGGCCGCTTCAGGCCCTGCACGCCCTGACCTTTGCCGCCACCTACCTCGCCGGGGTCGAGATCGTCGAGCGACTGGCCCCCGAAGACGCCCAGACCGCCGCCCAGACCCTGTCCTCAACAGTGTCCGCAGGGGTCCTGATCGGCATCGCCACCGTCCTGTCGGGTCCGCTCTACGACAGCTATGGCGCCGGCGGCTATCTGGCGATGGCGGGTCTGGCGGCGCTGGGCGGACTGGCCGCGCTCAGTCTCCAACGCCGTCTGGGATCAGGCCGCGCGGGGGCGGGGCAGGGGTGACAGGTGCCGGGCCATGGCCTCGGCCGCCAGTCGCACGGCACGGGTAATGGCCGATCCCTCGCCCTCCGGCACCCGCAGCAGGCCGACCAGCGGCGCCTCGGGTCCATCCGGCAGCGAGCACAGCACCCGGTACAGCAGATAATTGCCCGGATCGGTCACCGTCTCGGACGACAGCCGGGCCGAAAGGCCCGCCTCGGACAGGGTCTGGGCCATCTCGAGCGCCGGCGCGGTGGCGCGGGCCACGCCCGGCCCGGTCGGCACCAGCCGGCCCTTGCCGTTCAGTACACGGTTCTCGGCGCGGGTCTGGATCAGGAACTCGTCGGCGCCGGTCGCCCGGCCCACCAGCAGGGCGGCTCGACAGGCGGGATCGCGCAGGCGGTCCATCAGCGTGCGGGCCAGCGCTTCCGGGGCTTCGGCCTGAACCGGGATCAGGCGTGCGCCCGGCGGTGTCCAGTCGGTATTGCTGTCCGTCCCCTCGGCGCCCCAGCCCAATTCCGGCTCATAGGCGCAGAGCATAAGCCCGGGTCGCAAATCCGGCTGGGCATCGGCGGGCGTGTCGAGCATGGACCTGAGAGCGCTGTGACGGACATATGACGGCGGTGGACCGTGTCGTTATCAGGGCCGGATCGTCAACCCCAAAACAGGTATGTAACGCCGGTTTCCCCTGTCAGGAGAGATCGCCCACGGCGGCATCCAGCAGCAGGAACGCCCGCCCGCCGTCCGAGGCCAGACGGTTCAGAACAGCCGGCCCGTCACCAGTCGCCGCGTGGTCCTTGAGGATGCGCGACCACGTCCGGACATAGGCTTCCGCGTCGGCTTTCAGCTCAGGGTCGCTCAGCACACGGCGCGATACGCTGCGGACGGCCGCAGGGGCCACCCGGCGCACGATCTGCCGCGCGGCATCGGCATCCCGGCTGACAAAGGCCTCGGCCGCCTCCTCGATGCGCGAGCGGGGCAGCAGGGCATTGGGATCGACCCCCATGCGCCGGATCGAGGCCAGCATCCGCTCGTTCAGGGCCTCGGTGTCGGCGGGCGGCATGACAGGCGTGTCCAGATCCATCGGCCCCTCCTCCGGGGCATCGCCCATCAGATCCTTCCAGCCCATCCCCTCGTCGACGGGGCGGGCCTTGGAGCCCTCATTGCGGTTGCGCAGGCCGAACCCGCGTCCTTCCGGCTCGGTCCGGGGACGGCGCAGCGCCGGGGCTTCTGGCTCTGCCGGGGGCGGCACCTCGGGGCTCGTGCGTCGACCGCGCCCGCCGTCGCCCGACACCACCCCCATCAGACGCACCGCTTCGGTCAGCATTTCATAGTTGCGCTTGACCCGCTCCTGGAAGCCGGCATCCAGCGCCTCGGTATCGTCGGCCGCCTTGCGCGACGCCTCCGACAGGGCCGCCAGACCTTCCTCGACCGCCGCCCGGACGGCATCGACCCGCTCGCGCGCCTGTTCCGGCAGGTCGGCGGCGCGCTGGTCCAGCTCGCTGATCGAGTCGTCGACCCGCTGCAGCGCCGCATTCATGCGCTCGATGGTAGCCTCAAGCCGTTGCAGCGCCCGGTCCCCGGCTTCATCGACCAGATCGGCGGTATGGGTGACCACCTTGCGGGCCCCGTCGATACGCGCCTCGGCCGCAGCCTCGGCCTTCTGCGACGCCTCGAACACGGCCTCGCCCAAACGGTCGGCGCGATGCTGAGCCTCTTCCGTGGCCTCGGCGGCGGCCCGGCGGCTTTCCTCGGCGGTGGCCTTCAGTACCTCCAGCGCCTTGCGGCTCTCCTCCAGCAGGGTGTCGCGCGCATCGGCCGACAGGGCCTCGAACCGGTCCAGCGAGACCTTGGTGGCGCTGTCGAAATTGTCGGCCTCGCGCTGGGACATCTCGATCAGGGCGCGGAACTGGTCCGCCGCGGCCTCGACCAGATCGCGCAGCGCCTCGGTGCCGATGGTGGTGGTCTCGACCATTTCGGTGCTGGTCGAGCGCACGACCGACAGCTGCTCGGTCAGTTGCGCTCGCTGGCTCTCGACCTGGGCCGAGAAGTCTTCCTGGTCGGTGCGCAGCGAATAGGCGGCGGTGACCAGCGCCGCGCGCTGCTGTCCCAGACCTTCCTCGACGGACTGGATCTGTTCGGCGACTCCGGCTCCGGCATTTTCGAGGCGCAGGGTCTGGCGGGCCAGATCATCGGCGGCGGCGCGGGCGGCTTCCTGGGCCTCTCCGGCAGCGGCGGCCATGTCGGCGGCGCGGGCGGCCAGTGCGGTTTCAGCCTCGCGCAGCTGGGTCTGGGCCAGATCCGAGGCCTCGACCACCATGCGCGACTGACGGTCGACGACCTCCAGCACATGCGCCGCCTGACCTTCCAGAGAGCCGCCCAGGGCGGCCATGGCCTCGCGTTCGCCGGACAGGCTCTCGACCAGCCTGCGCGCCGTCCGACCGGCGGTCTCGGCCGCCTCGTTCAGCAGGCGGCTCTCCTCGGCCAGCGACCGGCGCAGTTCGGCCATGTCCTGACGGGCACGCTCGGCGGCCAGTGCCGCCTGGTCGATATCGTTTCTCAGCCCGACCAGAACCTCGCCGGTCTTGTGCGCGGCCAGGGCCGTCGGCGCCATCAGCGCTTCCGACAGGCCGCGGGCCCGGCGGGTCTCGGCCGCGATCAGCCGCGACTGGTGCACCGCCCGCGCCAGCAAAAACGCCAGCCCCGCAGGCGCCAGCGCGACCAGAATGTAGAAGGCCAGCCGCAGCGGCTCGATCGGCGCTGCCCCGAAGCCGGCTTCATAGGCGGCCCAGGCGCCGACGCCTCCGGCCCACAACGCGGCGGCCAGGCCGGCGGTCCAGTAACCGCCACGGGCGCTGATGTGCTCGGCGGGCACTGTGTCCAGCGCGGCCCGAAGCGGGGCCAGTTCGGAGCTTGCGGAGGCTGTGTCGGAGGCCCCGGTGGGCACCGCCTCGCCCTTGGAGACCGGCACCGACAGCGAGGTTTTTGCGTCAGGCTTCGGCTCGGAGACGGGGGAGGGAGCCTCGGCGGCGGCCTGCTCGCCCTGGCGCCGCTTGCGCCGTTCGGCCCGCGACCCGGCTAGGGGCTCTGCCTTCGGCTCGGGCGCTTCCTTGCCGGCGACAGGGGTGTCCGCATCGGGAGCGACCGTGTTCGCACCCTCATCCGGAGCGGTCAGGTTCAGCGGCGGCCGTTGGCGGGATTTCATGGACACTGTGCTCGATGCGCGGGCGTCGCACCCCCCGGCGCGACCTCGAAACGTCAACCTAACGGGTCAGGACGCAGGCGCAAAGCGGTTCAGAGGAACGAAGCGCACGCGGGCAGGGGATGGATCAGCAATCGCGCTTGGCTGCCGTGCCGACCAGAACGGCAGAGGTCGGGCGCTTTTCGCAGTCGGTGACGCGGTGCACTTCGGGGCGCGAGGAGGGTTCGGCACGCGATTCCACGCCGAACTGGGCAAGCGCCGCCGCCGCCAGCATGGCGATAAACCCGATGATCATTTCGATCAGGGCCTGCATCGGCGGCCAATACTCCCCTACATGCCGCGACAAAGCGACAGCACCAGCCCCTGTATGCGCCAATTTCGTGTTCCGGACAATCATCGGCATGTGAAGAATCGCCCAGGATTGACCCGGACCGTGCGATAGGGGACGGAAGGAACAGCCAATCTGGCTACGGCATACCGGTGGGGCATGAGCCAGTTGACAGACGGAGATGACGCCCGCCTGACCTCCGGTTCGCCGCTCATCGAACGGCCGGGGGCCTGCTGGAAGACCGCCACGGCGTCCCGTTTCGCCGTGCTCATGGACAATGAGGCCTATTTCGAAGCCCTGGCGTCGTCTCTGGCCAAGGCCCGCAAGTCGATCGTCCTGCTGGGCTGGCAGTTCGATCCGCGCACGCGGCTGGATCCCGAGACCCGTCCCGACGACCATCAGGCCCAGATCGGCCATCAGCTGCGCATGCTGGTGAAAACCCGGCCCGAGCTGGACGTTCGCCTGCTGATCTGGAACTCGCCCCTGTTGATCGCTGCATCCCAGGGCTTCTACCCGCACCGGGCCCAGGGCTGGTTCAGAAAGCGCATGGTCGAGTTCCGGCTGGACCAGCCCGGACCGCTGGGAGCCTGCCACCACCAGAAGGTGATCGTCATCGACGATGCCGTGGCCTTCACCGGCGGCGGCGACGTGGCCACCGATCGCTGGGACAATACCGAACACCTCGATGACGATCCCCGGCGCTGCATGCCGTCCGGTCTGATCGCTCCGCCCCGTCACGAGACCATGTGCGTCATGGACGGCGACGCAGCGCGGGCCCTCGGCGACCTCGCGCGCGAGCGGTGGTTCCGGGCCACCTGGGAGCGGACCCGGCCCGACGTCGTCGAGACAGATCCCTGGCCTGACGGGATCGAGCCGGACCTTGTGGATGTGCCGGTCGGCGTCTCCCGCACCGAGCCCCGTTGGGCCGGCCGACGCGAGGTCCGCGAGGTCGAGGCCTTGCATCTAGCGTCAATTGAGTCGGCCAAATCGCTGATTTATTTTGAGAACCAGTATTTCACCTCGCCCCGGATCGCGGCCGCGCTCGCGCGACGTCTGGAAGAGCCGGACGGTCCCGAGGTCGTCCTCATCTCGACCGGTCAGAGCCCCAGCTGGTTCGATCGCCTGACCATGGACACGACCCGCTCCGAGGTTCTGTACCGGCTGGAGCAGGCCGACCGCCACAACCGCTTCTTCGCCTTCAGTCCCGTCACCGAGGGCGGCCAGCGCCTGATCGTCCATGCCAAGGTGACGGTCATTGATGACCGTCTGCTGCGGATCGGCTCGGCCAATCTGAACAGCCGCTCCATGGGCTTCGACACCGAATGCGACATTGCCGCGGAACCGGTGGAAGAGGCGGGGCAGCGGGCCATCCGGCGGCTGCGCCAGACCTCGGTGGCCCACTTCATCGGCGCGCCGACGGACGCCTATCGCGCTGCTGAAGAGCTGACCGGCTCTGTCGGGCGGGCGATCCTGACCTTCGGGGCGGAGCGCATGCGGGTGCTGGGCGCCAATCCACCGTCGCGCGCCGAAGCCTTTATCGCGGAGTGGCAGCTGGGCGACCCGAGCTCGACCGACGACGCCTGGCGTCCGTGGAAGCGCCGCAACCCCACCCACCGTCCGGATCAGGCGCTGGTGGGCGGCAGTTCAAAGTCGACGATCAGCGGCAAGTGATCCGACGCCATCCGCGCCAGTGGCGAAAAGGATGAGCGGACCCCGGTCACCTGCACTTCCGGGCTGACGAAGGCATGGTCGATGCGGATCGCGGGAAAGCTGGACGGAAACGTCTTGACCGACGGCTTCAGCCCCAGCCGCCGCTGCGCGTCATCCAGCCGCCGGGTCAGGATGCGATAGGGGCGGGTGATCGAGGTCGCGTTGAAGTCCCCGGTCAGAATGGTCGGTCCGGTGCAGTCCTTGCGCCCCAGCCAGTCGCGTCCGACCAGGGCCGTTGCCTGCCGTTGCTGCTCGCGCGGGACCAGGCCGAAATGGGTGTTCATCACATTCAGATCGTGGCCGTCGATCTCGATCCGCACCCACAGGGCTCCCCGCGGCTCCAGCCCGGGGATGCCCGCCACGCTCGGCAGGGCATCGGTCTTGACCAGCCGCTCGGGCAGATGGGTCAGGACGGCGTCGCCGTACAGCTCGGCCTCGACCCGCATGGCCGGGTGGAAGTGGACCGTCATCTCCAGCTTGCGGGCGATCTCGGCGGCCTGGTCGACACAGCCCGTGCGGGCCCGCCCGACGTCCAGCTCCTGCAGGCAGACGATGTCCGGCTCATATTCGGCGATCACACCGACGATCCGGTCCAGGTCCAGCTTGCGGTCCATACCGACGCAGCGGTGCACATTGTACGACATCAGGCGGGGCATGCGCGCCTCCTGACAGCAGAACAGGGCCGCGGTCGGTCGCCAATCGGGCCTTCAGATGGCGTCACAGCTCGACCAGTCGATCCGACAGCTCATTCGGATTATCCGGTCCCGGCGGGAAGTGGGCCGCAAGCACTTCACCGGACAGGGCGATCGCCGCCTCAAACCCCTCGATCGGACGTCCGGCCCGCAGCGCGCGGGTCAGGGCCGAGGTCACATCCGCCCAGGTCTCGACCGGCACGCGGCTGTGGATGCCTTCGTCGGCCACCACCTCGACCCGGTGCTCGTCCAGGGCGCAGAAGATCAGCACCCCGGTGCGGTTGGCGGTGGCGTGGATCCCATGCGCGAGAAACTGGTGGATCGCCGCCTTGCGCACCCGGTGCCGTCGGATCGAGGCCGGCGTCATCAGTCGCCGCACCACCGGCAGTCCATGGATCAGGAACACGGCGAGGAAGATCACCACCTGGATCAGGGCATAGGCGCCCAGCGTCTGGGCCACGGTCACCGGCGTCGCCGCCAGCTGCGCCGCCTGCCAGCCATCGGAAAACCCGGGCAGCCAGGCCGGGCTGAAGCCCAGCGGGATCAACAGCAGCGGCAGGATCATCGCCGCCGCCGTCGCCCAGGCGAGGCCCACCTCGCGATACGAAGACACCCGCCGGGCGATGACGCAGAAGATCTCGCCCGAGGTGGCCTGTTCGGCCTCCTCGACGGCGCGGCGGATACGGTCGTGATCAGCAGGAGAAATACGCATCACCAGCCTCCCGAGGCGCCGCCGCCGCCAAAGCTGCCCCCTCCGCCACCAAATCCGCCCCCGCCGCCGAAGCCGCCGCCGCCACGGCCGCCGCCCCCGCCGCGCGACCGCAGGGCCTCGGACGCCGCCCAGATCAGGATCGCCGCAATGTCCGACCCGCCGCGCCGGCGACGCCCGCTGGCATTGCCGACGATGCCGATCACGGCGATCAGGATGAAGCCGAACACCAGGGCGATGATGATCAGGGCCCCGACCGGCACCTCGCCCTCGGCCGCCTCGACCGCCGCCGCCCGGGCCTGCGCCTCCTCGGGGTCCAGCCGCAGCTGTTCCTCGATGGCGATCACCCCCTGTTCGATCCCGCGTTCGAAGCCGCCTTCCTTGAAGGCCGGGGTGATCTGGTCGTGAATGATCAGGGCCGACAGGGCGTCCGTGAGGATCCCCTCCAGCCCATAGCCGACCTCGATGCGGATCTTGCGCTCTTCCAGCGCCACGATCAGCAACACACCATTGTTGCCGTCCTGCTGGCCGATCTGCCAGTGCCGGCCCAGCCGCGTGCCGTAATCCGCGATGTCATAGCCGTCCAGCGTGCGCACCGTGACCACCACCAGCTGGTCGCTGGTGTCGCGTTCCAGCGCGGCCAGACGCGTCTCCAGCTCGGCTTCCCTGGCCGGGCTCAGCAGCTCGGCCTGATCGACCACCCGCCCGGTCAGCTCGGGAAAGGCCGGCTGGGCCAGCCCCGGCAGCGCCAGAACCAGCCACACCGCCATCGCCATCAGGCCCGCGGCAAGGGCCCGCCATGTCAGTCGTTCGACGGTCAGGGCGCGGGTCACTGTGCGGGTGCCGCTCCGGTGTTGAACTGCACCTGCGGCGCGGTCTCGGCGCCCGGCGCGGCCGTGAACAGCGGCAGGGGGTCAGACCCCGAATGGAAGGTCGAGGCCCAGACATTGCCGGGGAAGGTCCGCAGCGTCGTGTTGTAGACCCGCGCCGCCTCATTGTAGTCGCGCCGCGCCACGGCGATCCGGTTCTCGGTCCCCTCCAGCTGGCTCTGCAGGGCGATGAAGTTCGCGTTCGACTGGATCTGCGGATACTGCTCGACCACCAGCATCAGTCGCGACAACGCCTGGCTCAGCTCGCCTTGCGCCGCCTGATAGCGGGCCACGGCGGCCGGATCGGACAGGGCATCGGCGTCCAGCTGGATCGAGGTGGCGCGCGAGCGGGCCTCGATGACCCCGGTCAGGGTCTCACGCTCGGCGATCGAGGCGGCCTGTACCGTGGCCACCAGATTCGGAATCAGATCGGCCCGCCGCTGGTACTGGGCCTCGACATCGGCCCATTTGGCCCGGGCATTCTCTTCCTGGGTCGGAATGGTGTTGTAGCCACAGCCTCCCAAAGCCAGGGGTAGCGTCAGGGCAACCGCCGCAACGGCGAGAACGGGAGTGCGCAGGACAGTCATCGGTAGCCCCCTTTGGCCGAACTTGGGCCGATCCGGGACCCATGCTTCGGCCCCCCGGGGAGTATCGGCCCGGAACGTCTCCGCTTCAAGCGCTCAACTGTGACGGTTCCACTCCGGCCGCGCGACAGGCGGCGGCATAGGTATTGGCCAGCAGGCACGCGATGGTCATCGGCCCGACCCCGCCCGGCACCGGGGTGATGGCGCCCGCGACGGTGGCGGCCGAGGCGTAGTCGACGTCCCCGACCACCCGGGTCTTGCCGTCCGCCGCCTTAACCGGATCGGCCGAGGGCACCCGGTTGATTCCCACATCGATGACGGTCGCGCCCGGTTTGATCCAGTCGCCCGGGATCATCATCGGCCGTCCGACCGCCGCCACCAGAATGTCGGCCCGGCGGCACACTTCGGCCAGATCCCGCGTCCGGGAATGGGCGACCGTGACCGTGCAGCTCTCGGCCAGCAGCAGCTGCGCCATCGGCTTGCCGACGATGTTCGAGCGTCCGACCACCACGGCGTCCAGCCCCGAGAGATCGCCCAGGGTGGCCTTCAACAGCTTGAGGCAGCCCAGCGGCGTACACGGCACCAGCCCCGGCTGACCGGTCGCCAGCCGCCCGGCATTTATCACATGAAAGCCGTCGACGTCCTTGTCCGGGTCGATGGCCGCCAGCACCGCCGTCTCGCGAATGTGGGCGGGCAGGGGCAGCTGCACCAGAATCCCGTGCACGGCCGGATCGGCATTCAGCCGCGCCACCAGATCCAGCAGCTCCGCCTCGGTCGTTTCGGCGCCCAGCCTGTGGGTGAAGGAGTTCAGCCCCGCGCGCGCTGCCGTCTCGCCCTTGCTCTTCACATAGATGCGGCTGGCCGGGTCCTCGCCCACCAGCACCGCCGCCAGTCCGGGCACGATCCCGGTGTCGGCTTTCAGCCGTGCTGCGGCCTCCGCCACCTGCTCGACCAGGGTCGCGGCACGCGCCTTTCCGTCGATGATCCGGGCGGTCGGGGAGGGGGTCGCGGTCATGGCGGGTCCGTTCTGCCGACCCCTCGTCAGGAATCGTTGCGGTCAGGCGATTTACACAGGCCGGGGTTCGGCGTCTATGATCAGGCAAAGCTGTGAAGGGGATACCATGCGCCGATTCCACGGGACCAGATTGCTCGGCCTTGCCGGCGCCTCCGCCTTGGCCCTGCTCGCGGCGAGTGGCGCATCGGCCCAGGACACGGGAACCCTGACCCTGGGCGAGGGGCTGGATGCCTCGCTTGAGGAAAGCGATCGTGGCGATGACGGCGGTGGCCCTGCGGATGCCTACAGCCTCGCGCTGACCGCCGGTCAGCGGATCGAGGTCGATATGCGCTCGGATGATTTCGACGCCTATCTGGAGCTTTACGGCCCCGATGACCCGAAGGATGTGGTCGCGGCCGATGACGACAGTTTCGGCGATGGGACCGACGCCCGTCTCCGCTACACGGCCCCGGCAGACGGCATCTACACGCTTCGCGCCCGCTCCTTTGCCGACGGCCCCCTCGGGACCTACAGCCTGATCGCGCGCGAGCGTCCCCCCGCACCCGCGGCGCCCGAGCCCGGGATGATCATGCTCGGTCAGACGGTCGAGGGCGTGATCGACGACTCCGATCCCGTCACGGACGACGAGGTCGCCTACGACGCTTACCGGTTTGTCGCCGATGCGGGGGAGCGGCTGGTGCTGCAGCTCTCCTCGGACGAGTTTGACACCTACCTCCAGGTCGGGACGCAGTCGGATGGCGTATTCGCGGAACTGGCCGTCAATGATGACGACGGAGAAAGCCTGAACTCCCGACTGGTGTTCACCGCTCCGGCGCGCGGCGAGTATCTGATCCGGGCCCGTCCGCTCAGCGGCAATGAAACGGGCACCTACACCCTGTCCCTCCAGCCCGCGCCGCCCCCGCCCGAGGCCGCGCGCCTCGCCGTCGGCGACAGCCTCACCGGCACGATCGACGCGAACACGCCGGTCAATGACGAGGGCTACCGCGCGCGTCTCTACCGGTTCGACGGACGCGAGGGCCAGCGGATCGACATCCGCCTCGAGGCCGAGGATTTCGACACCTATCTGGTGCTCTATCGCGACGACGGCACCCCGCCGACCCGTCTGGACGACAACGACGACAACGACGGCACCAACTCCCGCCTGATCCGCACGCTCGAGGGCTCGGGCCCCTACCTCGTCGAGGTGCGCGGCTTCAGCCAGACGGTCGAGGGTACCTATACGCTCAGCCTCGCCGAGATCGCGCCCGAACGGCCGCCCGAGCCCATCGTCTTCGGCGCTGTCCAGGAAGGCGTCATCAACGATCAGGACCCGGCTGACGGTCAGGACCGGAACTATGACTCCTTCCGCTTCACCGGGGTCGAGGGGAACCGCGTCCAGATCATCGCCCGCTCGGGCGACTTCGACACCTTCCTGCGGCTCGGCGCGGCCGAGGGCGAGTTCGAGGCCCTGGCCTCCGACGATGACGGCCTCGGCGAGGGGACGGATTCGCGCCTGAACTTCACCCTGCCCGAGAGCGGCGACTATGTGATCCGCCTGTCCCCGCTCAGCGCGGACAGTGAGGGCCTGTATTCGCTCGAACTGATCGATCGGGGGCCCGCCCCGGCCCCGGGCAGTATGCTGATCGGGGCGACCGCCCGCGGCACCCTGGTCGAGGCCGATGCCGCCGCCGGTGACGGCAGCTATTTCGACGCCTACCGCATCCACGCCAAGGCCGGCGAAACCCTGGTCATCACCATGGTTTCCAATGCCTTTGACGCCTTCATTATCGTGGGACGTGAAAAGGACGGCGACGAGATCGAGGTCCTGGCCAGCGACGATGACGGCCTCGCCGATACCCATGCCCGGCTGGAGTGGGAAGTGCCGGACGACGGCGTCTACATCATCCGCGCCGGCAGCTACGGCCAGGCCGAAACGGGCGCCTACGCCCTCAAGGTCGAGCGGAAACCGTAAGCCGACGATCTCCCCCTCTCCGTTGGGAGAGGGGGTTGGGGGTGAGGGGCTCTCCGCCTCAGTCGGCGTGAGCCGTCGCACCGGTCCTGCCACGGCTGTCGCCGACGGACACCGCCGACCCTCATCCGGCGCTCACGCGCCACCTTCTCCCATCGGGAGAAGGGGCAATGTTGATGGGTCGACC
>JAHJYN010000132.1 GCA_018826885.1 Alphaproteobacteria bacterium
CGCGGCCACGTCTATATCGCCCAGCCGCCGCTCTACAAGGTGACCAAGGGCAAGCACGGCCGCTATCTGAAGGACCAGTCCGAGATGGACGCCTATCTGATCGAGGAGGGCGTCAGCGAAGCCTCGCTGGACCTGGCCGACGGCGAACGTCGGACCGGCATGGACCTGCAGGGGCTGACGCGCGAGGCCAAGGCCTTCAAGGCCAGCGTGGATCGCCTGTCGCAGCGGGCCCCGGCCTTTGCCATCGAGCAGGCGGCGCTGGGCGGCCTGTTTGACGAGAATATTGCCCTCGACCAGGCCCTGCTGGACCGGGTCTCGACCGGGCTGGACCGCTATGCCGAAGAGGGTGACGGACCGTGGACCGGCGCTCCGGGGGATCAGGGCGCCGTGGTGTTCAACCGCGTGCGCCGCGCCGTGGCCGAGACCATTGTGCTGGAAGAGGCCCTGATCCGCTCGCTGGACGCGCGTCGTCTGGGCGAACGCGCCCATGCCTTTGACGGGGTGTTCGACGTGCCCGCCACCTATCGCCGCAAGGAGCGGACGGCGACCGTGCGGGGCCCGCTGGACCTGTTCTCGGTGGTGCTGGAATCGGGCCGCAAGGGCCTGTCGATCCAGCGCTACAAGGGTCTGGGCGAAATGAACCCGGACCAGCTGTGGGAAACCACCCTGGACGCCAATGCCCGCACCCTGCTGAAGGTGCAGGTCAACCAGGCCGACGAGGCCGACGACCTGTTCGCCAAGCTGATGGGCGATGTCGTCGAGCCGCGCCGCGAGTTCATCCAGGAAAACGCCCTCGACGCCGCCGTCGACGTCTGACCGGCGACACACGTCACCCTCGGACTTGATCCGAGGGTCGGTGAAGCGCTCAACCTGTCGGGCCTGCCCCGACTGATCCTTCGGTCAAGCCAGACGATGACGAGGCGTCTGGTCCCGACGTCTAGTCGCGGGTCTGGCCGATGAAGGCGGTTACGGTCGGGTAGGACCCCTGGGCGGAGCGCTTTTCATTGCACGCCACCTCATAGAGGAAGCCATAATTGGTGCCCTCATTGACCGTGTCCCACTCCTCAATGGTTTCCTCGTAGCGGTCGGTCAGCTCGCCCCGGCCATCGTAGGTGTCCGTGGCCAGGAAGCGGATTTCGCGGCTGCCACAACGGAAGGCGTAGGTGTCGATCTCGTGGCTGAAATCGCTGCCGGTCAGCGGGACACGGGCCACCCGTACGCGGGTGCCCCCTTCGGTCGGCACGATCTGGCCGGCATCGGCCAGATAGGCCGTGGTCGCGCTGCGGGAAAAGGGATGCCAGTCGGCGACGGGCGCGGTTGAAACCGGAGGGTCCTGGTCGGCAGCAGGCATCAGGCCGAGGGCCAGGGCAGTGAGGATCGAAGTCAGCATCGGTGTCTCCCCCAAGAAGATCCGGTGACAGAAGAGGCCGATCACGTAAATTTGGCAAGAGCCGGATGATCTGCCTCATCCGGGCCGCGTTCCTGATGAGGATGGCCTCATGATTTCGCTGCTTGCCTTGACCGGTTTGATGTTTGCACTGGCGACCGGCCCGGAGGCGGCGCCCCTGCCTACCCGCGCCGCCCCCGTGTCCGAGGTCCCCGGCCGGTCGGCGCCAGCCATCGTCGCTCAGGCGCGGTTCACCTCGAACCGGATCGTGGTCGAGGTTCGCCAGCCGCCCGCCGGCGAGCCCTCGCAACCCGTCCGCGACGTCATCCTGATCCCGGGTCTGGCCTCGACCGCCCTGGTCTGGGAGCCGGTGGCCGAGCGGCTCAGCCGCACACACCGGGTGCATCTGGTCTCGGTGCGCGGCTTTGGCGAGCTGGGGGCCGGCGACAACGGTCGTGGGCTGGTCGCGGGCCCGGTGGCCGCCGAGGTCGCGCGCTACATCCGCGCCCGGGGGCTGCGCGACCCGGCCGTCATCGGCCATTCCATGGGCGGGCAGATCGCCCTCAGGCTGGCCTCGGATCCGGGAATCGACCTCGGCCGGGTGATGGTCGTCGACGCCGCACCCTTCTTCCCGTCGCTGGTCGATGACCGGGCCACGGGACAGGATCTGGAGCCGATTGCCGCTGTCGCCTATCAGGCCGTGCTGTTCCTCGGGGACGACGCCCTGGCCCGTCAGCCGTGGGCCGAGGGAATGGGCTCGACCGCGGGCGCGCTGGAGGCCTGGGTCGGCTGGCAGGGCGGCGACGCCCGGGTGCTGGCCCAGAGCCTGTATGAAGTCATGACCGTCGACCTTCGCCCCCATCTGGCGCGCATCGATGTGCCGGTGACCGTCGTCTATGGCTGGAGCCGCCGCGAGGACTCGCCCCGCTACCAGCTTCAGTCGTCGTGGAGTCAGGCCTATCGCGGCCTGCGGCGTCCGGCCCGTCTGGTGCCGATCGAGGGGGCCGAGCATATGGTGATGATCGACCAGCCGGCCCGCTTCATGGCGGCGGTCGACGAATTCCTGGGCCAACCCTAGGCTTCAGGCGGCCTCGGCGTCGCGGGCGCGGGCCAGAACCTCCAGCACGGCCCGGCCATAGGTGGTCAGCTTGGACTTGCCGATGCCGGGCACGGTCGACAGGGCGTCCAGACTGGCCGGTTGCGCCTCGGCCAGGGCCAGCAGGGTGCGGTCCTGAAAGATGACATAGGGCGGCACGCCCTGGGCATGGGCCACCTCGCGCCGCCAGCCGCGCAGGGCCTCGAACCGGTCGCGCGCCCCGGCGGGCAGCCGCGCCAGAAGATCGGTGGCCGGGGCCCGCTTGCCGGCGGATCGCGCCGCCTGCGGGGCCTCGCGCCGCAGCCGCACCTCATGGGTGCCGCGATAGACGGCCCGCACCGCCTCCGGATCGCCGAGGCCGATCAGGGGACGGCCGTCGTTCGGGTCCTCGATCAGCAGGCCCTCGAACACCAGATGATCCAGAATGCGGCGCCATTCGCTGACGGGCAGGTCGCGCCCGATGCCCCAGGTCGACAGGCCCTGGCCCAGTCCCTCGCCGTCCTTCTGGCGTCCGGTCAGATGGTCGATCACCCGTCCCCGGCCATAGCGGCCTTCCAGCCGGTGGACGGCGGCCAGGGCCTTTTGCGCCTCGGTCGTCATGGCCACCTGTTCGGGCGGGCTGCGGCACAGGTCGCAAACACCGCAGGGTTCGGCCCCCTCCTCGCCGAAATAGTGCCGCACCGCCTGCGGCCGGCAGACGGCCCCGTCCAGCATGGCATACAGCTGCCAGACCTTGCGGCGCTGGGCGGCCATGACCTCGGCATCCATGGGGCTGCCGTCCAGCCGCTTGAGCGACCAGGCCACATCGGCCGAACCATAGAGGGTGATGCCCTCGGCCGGATCGCCGTCGCGGCCCGCGCGGCCGACCTCCTGCCAATAGGCCTCCAGCGAGCCGGGCGGGTCAGCGTGCAGCACATAGCGGACGTCCGGCTTGTCGACCCCCATGCCAAAGGCGATGGTCGCCACCATCACCCCCTGATCGGCCTCCAGAAACCGGGTCAGCCGGTCGTGGCGCTCGCGCGTCTCCAGACCCGCGTGATAGGCGACCGCGTCGTGGCCCGCGCCGGCCAGCGCCTCGGCCAGCCGCTCGCAGCCCTTCCTCGATCCGCAATAGACCACGCCCGAGACGCCGCGCCGGGCGTCGACCAGTTCGACGACCTGGGCCTCGGTCTTCGCCTGCCCCCCGGCCTTGGGCAGGGCCGACAGCCGCAGGTTTGGCCGGGCGAAACTGTCGACGAACACCTCGGCCGCGCCGATGTTCAGCGACTGCAGGATATCGGCACGGGTGCGGGCATCGGCGGTGGCCGTCAGGGCCACGGTCGGCACATGGGGAAAGCGCGCCTTCAGCCGCCCCAGATTGCGATAGTCGGGCCGGAAATCATGCCCCCATTGCGAGACGCAGTGGGCCTCATCGACCGCGATCAGCGACAGGTCCAGCTCGGCCAGCCGGTCCAGCAGATACGACTGGGCCAGCCCTTCGGGGGACACATACAGCAGCTTGATCTCGCCCGCCCGTATCCGGCTCCACAGCGCCGCGCGGGCGTCGGAATCGAGCGAGGAGTCCAGCCGCGCCGCCGGCACGCCCAGCTGGTCCAGCGCCGCCACCTGATCGCTCATCAGGGCGATGAGCGGCGAGACCACCAGCGCCAGTCCGGGCCGCATCAGGGCCGGGATCTGATAGCACAGGCTCTTGCCGCCGCCGGTCGGCAGCACCGCCAGCACATCGCGCCCGTCCAGCACGGCCTGGATCGCCGGGGCCTGCAGACCGCGAAAATCGTCATGGCCCCAGATGCGCTGCAGCAGGGATCGGGCGGTCGGGGGGCTCCCGCTGGCGGACGAATCACAGGCCATGCCCGGTTCTGCCGGATGGGGCCGGACGTGTCACCCGTGCCCGCCGCGACAATTGCCGCTATAGGCCGCCTTATGAACAGCCTGATCTATGGTCGCCCGCCCCTCATCTTCGATCCGCCCACCGACGCCGTGCAGGTCTCGCCGCGCCATCCGGGGGCTGAGGTGCTGGAAGACCTGACCCCCGAGAGCCTTGATCACGCCGTGGTCCACGCCCCCGCCGGCGCCGTCGAGCGGCGCTATACCCTGGCGCTGGTGCTGCGGGCGCTGAAGCCCGGCGGCCGGATCGACGCCATGGCGCTCAAGACCCGGGGCGGCGCCCGCCTGTCCAAGGAACTGGAGAGCTTTGGCGTGGCCAGCGAGGTCGTGTCCAAGGCCCACTTCAAACGCTGTCTCGGGGTCCGGCCCGACACCCTGACCGGCATCGAGCCCGCGATTGCCGAGGGCGCCCTGCGGCAGGACCCGGAGTCCGGCATCTGGACCCAGCCGGGCCTGTTCGCGTGGGACCGGGTCGATCCGGGCACGGCCCTGCTGATCCGGCATCTGGGCGCGCTGAAGGGTCGGGGGGCCGACTTCGGCTGTGGCTATGGCGCGCTGGGGCAGGCGGTACTGGCGCAGGACGCGGTCTCCGAACTGACCCTGATCGATCTGGATCGGCGCGCGGTCGAGGCAGCGCGGCGCAATCTGACCGACCCGCGCGCCCATCATCTGTGGGGAGATGTGCGGACGCTGGACAGCCTGACCGATCTGGACTTTGGCGTCGCCAATCCGCCGTTCCACGACGGCGGGGCCGAGGACCGGGCGCTGGGTCAGGCCTTCATTGACCGGGCGGCGAAGTCGCTGCGTACCGGCGGCACCCTGTGGATGGTCGCCAACCGCCACCTGCCGTACGAGGCCGGGCTGAAGTCGGCCTTCAAGGCAGTGCGGGCCGTGGTCGAAGGCGAGGGCTACAAGATCATCGAGGCCCGCAAGTGAAGACCCCCACCGCCCGTGTCGACCGGCTGCTGTCCTCGCTCGGCTATGGCTCGCGCACCGAAATGGCGCGGATGGCCAAGGCCGGCGGCATCGTGCTGGACGGTGCGGACCTGACCGATGTGTCGAAGCGCATCGCGCTTGCGCCCGACCTGCCGACGCGGATGGAAATCGACGGCGAACCGCTCGACCCCCTGCCGGGGCTGGTCATGATGATGCACAAGCCGCTGGGCATGACCTGTTCGCACAAGGAAGACGGCGCGCTGGTGTTCGACCTTCTGCCCGGGCGCTGGCGCCAGCGGGACCCGGCCATTTCGACCGTCGGCCGGCTGGACAAGCAGACCACAGGCCTGCTGCTGCTGACCGACGACGGGGCCCTGCTGCACCGGATCATCAGCCCGAAACGCCATGTGGCCAAGGTTTACCGCGCCACCCTCGCCCGGCCGTTGGACGGCAGCGAGGCCGCACTGTTCGCCTCGGGCGAACTGGTGCTGGAGGGCGAGGACAAGCCCCTGTCGCCCGCGATCCTCGAGGTCATTACCCCGACCGAAGCGACCCTGACGGTCACCGAGGGCCGCTATCATCAGGTGCGACGCATGTTCGCCGCCGTCGGCAATCACGTCGAGGCCCTGCACCGCGAACGGGTCGGCGCCCTGACCCTGCCCGACGACCTGCCGCCCGGCGAATGGCGGCTGTTGACCCCGGAAGAGGTCGATCGGATCTTTCGGTGACGCCGCCGGAACCGCCGGACCTCTGGGGCTCTATCGCTCCGCCACGAGGGACGGTCGATGAGCGGTGCCACACAGAAGCGGGATCTCAGGACCGGCCGGTCCGTCTGGGCCGACAGTCACGGCCTCGGCGTGCCGGTGCGCCCGCTGACCGAGGCGATCTCCGTCGATATCGCCATCATCGGCGCGGGCATCAGCGGCGCCTTCATGGCCCGCGAGCTCAGCCGCGACCATTCGGTGGTGGTGCTGGACCGACGGCCCCCGCTGATGGGATCGACCATGGCCTCGACGGCCCTCCTGCAATGGGAGATCGACCTGCCGCTGACGGCGCTGGCCGACCAGATCGGCATGGCGGATGCGCGCCGGGCCTACCTGCGGTCGCGCGCGGCGGTGGATGCGCTGAAGCAGATCGTCGATGAAGAGGGCATCCGCTGCGGTCTGGCCGACAAGTCCTCCCTCTATCTGGCCGGGGATGACTACGGACGCCGGGCCCTGGAGGCCGAGGCTGAAGCCCGGGCGGCCATCGGGCTGGACAGCACCTTTCTCGGCCCGGCCGACCTGCGCGAGCGGTTCGGCCTCGACCGGACCGGCGCCATCCTGTCCACCGGCTCGGCCAGCGCCGATCCGGCGCAACTGGCGGCGGGCCTGTTACGGCGCGCCCAGGCGGACGGGGCGGTCGTCTATTCTCCGGTCGAGGTTCTGCAGGCCGCCTCCGACCCCGATGGTGTGACCCTGCTGACCGATGCGGGCCATGCGGTGCGCGCCCGCCATGTGGTGTTCTGCTGTGGCTATGAATTCCCGGACGGGGTGCCGACCCCCGGGGCCAAGGTCATCTCGACCTGGGCGCTGGCGACGAAAGCGCGCACGGCCTGTCCCGTCTGGCTGCGCGACACGCTGGTCTGGGAAGCGTCCGACCCCTACCTCTATTTCCGCATGGCCGGCGACGGGCGGCTGATCGTGGGTGGCGAGGACGAGGACGCGCCCGGCGCGCACGAAGACCCGGCCCGCCTGACGCGCAAATGCCAAACCATCCGTGACAAGCTGAAGGTGCTGCTGCCCGATCTGGAATTCGAGGTCGACTACAGCTGGGCCGGGGCCTTTGGCGAGAGCGCGACCGGCCTGCCCTCCATCGGCCCCGTGCCCGACATGGCCCACGCCTGGGCTGTCATGGGCTTTGGCGGCAATGGCATCACCTATTCGGTGATCGCCAGCCAGGTGGTGTCGGCCGCCATCCGCGGGCGTGCCGATCCCGACGCGGACCTCTATCAGGCTTGACCGTCCGCGTCCGCAGGTTCACCTGACCGGCATGACCCTGGCCAAGATCTGCGGGCTGACGACGCCTGAATCCCTGACCGTCGCTGTCGAGGCCGGCGCCGCCTTCGTCGGTCTGGTGGCGTTCGAGAAAAGCCCGCGCCATCTCGCGCCCGAAGACGCCCGCCGCCTGCTGGACCAGACCGGCCTGATGCCGGACCGCCGGGCGAAGGTGGTGGTGGTGACGGTCGATCCCGACGATTCCCTGCTGGATGCCCTGACCCGTCATGTGGCGCCCGACTTCATCCAGCTGCACGGCCATGAGACGCCCGAGCGGGCCGCGACGGTGCGAGCACGCACCGGAGCCGGGATCATCAAATGCCTGCCGGTCTCCAGCCCCGACGACCTGAAGCCCGTCGCCGACTGGGCCGGGGTCGCCGATCACCTGATGTTCGATGCCCGCACCCCGGCCGACGCCACCCTGCCCGGCGGCATGGGGCTGAGCTTCGACTGGACCCTGCTCAGGGGGCTCGACCTGCCGCGTCCGTGGTTCCTCGCCGGGGGGCTGACCCCGGACAATGTTGCTGAGGCCGTGCGGCTGTCCGGCGCACCCATGGTCGATGTGTCCTCTGGCGTCGAGCGCGCGCCGGGTGTTAAGGAACCGGCCCTCATCCGCGCCTTTCTTGAGGCCGTAGGTACCCTCCCCGGGAAACAGTCATCTTGAACGCTTCGCTTTCCAACGCTTACGCCTGGCCCGACGCCGAGGGCCGGTTCGGTCCGTTCGGCGGCCGGTTTGTCGCCGAAACCCTGATGCCCGCCGTCCACGAGCTGGAAGCGGCCTGGGACGCCGCGCGCGCCGATCCGTCGTTTCAGGCCGAGCTGGACGACTTCCTGACCCACTATGTCGGTCGGCCCAGCCCGCTCTATTTCGCCGAGCGGCTGACGGAGCATCACGGCGGCGCCAACATCTGGTTCAAGCGCGATGAGCTGAATCACACCGGCGCGCACAAGATCAACAACTGCATCGGCCAGATCCTGCTGGCCCGCCGCATGGGCAAGACCCGCATCATCGCCGAGACCGGCGCCGGCCAGCACGGCGTGGCGACCGCCACCGTCTGTGCCCGGTTCGGCCTGCCCTGCATCGTCTATATGGGCGCCGCCGACATCGAGCGTCAGGCGCCGAACGTCTTCCGCATGAAGCTGCTGGGGGCCGAGGTGCGGCCCGTCACCAATGGCCGCGCGACGCTGAAGGAGGCCATGAATGAGGCCATGCGCGACTGGGTCTCGAACGTCGGCGACACCTTCTACATCATCGGCACGGCCGCAGGTCCGCACCCCTATCCGGCCATGGTGCGCGACTTCCAGAGCGTCATCGGCCGTGAGGCGAAAGAGCAGATGCTGGCCCGCACCGGCCGCCTGCCCGACGCCTGCGTGGCCGCGATCGGCGGCGGCTCCAATGCCATCGGCCTGTTCCACCCCTTCATCGGCGACGAGGGCGTGCGCCTGATCGGCATCGAGGCCGCAGGGCTTGGGCTGGAAGGCAATTCCCACGCGGCCAGCCTGCAGGGCGGTCGCCCCGGCGTGCTGCACGGCAACCGCACCTATCTGCTGCAGGACGACGACGGCCAGATCCTCGAAGGCCACTCCATCTCGGCGGGTCTCGACTATCCCGGCATCGGGCCGGAACACGCCTGGCTGCACCAGACCGGTCGCGCCGAGTACCGCGCCGCCACCGATGCCGAAGCGCTGGAGGCCTTCCAGCTGTGCTCGAAACTGGAGGGCATCATCCCGGCGCTGGAACCCAGCCACGCCCTCGCCCGGGTCGGCGAGATCGCAAACGAGGTCGGCAAGGGCGGCAATGTCGTGCTCAACCTGTGCGGTCGCGGCGACAAGGACATCTTCTCGGTCGCCAAGCATCTGGGGGTGGAGCTGTGACCACCGCCCGTATCGACGCCCGCTTTGCTGCGCTGAAGGCCGAGGGCCGGGCGGGGTTTGTCGCCTATGTCATGGCGGGCGATCCGTCGCCCGGGGCCACGCTCGACATCCTGAACGGTCTGGTCGAGGCCGGGGCCGATGTGCTGGAGCTGGGCTTTCCCTTCTCCGATCCGATGGCCGAGGGGCCGACCATCCAGCGCGCCGCCCTGCGCGGGCTGAAATCCGGCCTGACGCTGAAGGGCACGCTGGAGCTGGCGCGCCGCTTCCGCGAGGGGAATGCCGAGACGCCCCTGATCCTGATGGGGTATCTGAACCCGGTCGAACAGATGGGCTATCAGGCCTTTGCCGAAGCCGCCGATGCAGCGGGCGTCGATGGCGTGATCATCGTCGATTGCCCGCCCGAGGAATCCGCCGATCTGGTCAAAGCGCTGGATGCGGCCCGCCTGTCGATGATCCGGCTGGCCACGCCGACCTCGGACGATGACCGGCTGAAGGTCATCGCGCGCGGCACCTCGGGCTTTGTCTATTATGTCTCGGTCGCCGGTGTGACCGGGGTCAAGGAAGCTGTGGCCGGCGATGTCGCGCCTGCCGTGGACCGTGTGCGTAACGCGACCGGCCTGCCCGTCGCGGTCGGCTTTGGCGTCAAGACACCCGAACGCGCCGCCGAAATCGCCCGCGTTGCCGATGCGGTGGTGGTTGGCTCGGCGCTGGTCGACCGGATCGAGGCCGCCGTGACCGAGAACCGTGACCCGGTCGCCGACGTTCTGTCCCTTGCCCGGGACCTGTCCCGCGCCGTGCAGGGCGCGCGCGCCGCCGAAACCGTCTAGAGTAGTCTCCATGCCTGATCGCAAGACCCCTGACCGTCCGCAACCGCCCGCCCGGGGTGGCTGGCTCAGCCGCTTCGCGCCCGGCGTGCGCAAGATCGTCGGCCGCCGCGACACGCCCGACAATCTGTGGGTCAAGGACCCCGATACGGGCGAGATGCTGTATCGATCGGACCTCGAGACCAGCCTGTGGGTCACGCCCACCGGCCGTCACATGCGCATCAATGCGCCGACCCGGCTGCGCTACACCTTTGACGACGGCGCGTTTGAATCCATCGACACCCCTGAGGTGCCCGAGGATCCGCTGAACTTCTCGGACGGCAAGCCCTATCGGGACCGTCTGGCTGCGGCGCGCAAGGCCGCGGGCCGCCGGGACACCATGGCCATCGGCTATGGGGATGTCGGCGGCAGCCCGGCCGTCGTGATCGTTCAGGACTTCACCTTCATGGGTGGCTCGCTGGGCATGGCCGCGGGCGAGGCCTTCATCGCCGCCGCCGAGGCCGCCATCGAGCGCAAGGTGCCGCTGGTCTGCTACACCGCCGCCGGCGGCGCCCGCATGCAGGAGGGCGCGCTCAGCCTCATGCAGATGGCCCGCACCACCCTGGCCATCCAGGACCTGAAGGCGCAGCGCCTGCCCTTCGTCGTGGTTCTGACCGATCCGACCACCGGCGGGGTGACCGCCAGCTATGCCATGCTGGGCGATGTCCATCTGGCCGAGCCGGGCGCCCTGATCGGCTTTGCCGGTCCCCGCGTGATCGAGGCCACCATCCGCGAGAAACTGCCCCCCGGCTTCCAGCGCGCGGAATATCTGCAGGAAAAAGGCATGGTGGACCGCGTCGTCCCCCGCGCCGACCTGCCCCGCGTGCTGGGTCAGATCCTGTCCATGCTGATGGACGGCCGCAAGGCGGCCTGACCCCCGTGGACCCGATCTCCGCGCGACTGCGGGCCCGGCATCCCCAACGGATCGATCTGTCGCTGGAGCGGATGACCGCCCTGTGCGCGGCGCTGGGCGATCCGCAGCTGGACCTGCCGCCGGTGGTCCATGTGGCCGGGACCAATGGCAAGGGCTCGACCGTTGCCTTTCTGCGCGCCATGGCCGAGGCGGCGGGCTTGCGCGTGCACGTCTATTCCTCGCCGCATCTGGTGCGGTTCAATGAGCGCATCCGGCTGGCCGGGAGCCTGATCAGCGATGCGGCGCTGGAGGCCATCCTCGACCGGATCGAGGCCATCCCCGGCGAGGCGACCGTGTTCGAAAGCACCACGGCGGCGGCCTTTGTCGCCATGAGCGAGGTGCCCGCCGATCTGGCCCTGATTGAGGTCGGGCTGGGCGGCTCGCTGGACGCCACCAATGTCCTGCCCGTGCCCCAGCTGGCCGTCATCACCCCGGTCGACCACGACCATGCGGAATTCCTCGGCACCGATCTGGCCGGGATCGCGGGAGAAAAAGCCGGCATTCTGAAGCGCGGCGGACGGGCTGTGGTCGCGCGCCAGCCCGAGGTCGCCCGCGACGTCATTGGCCGGGTTGCGGCCCGCCACGGCGTGGCCCTGTCGGTCATGGGCGAGGACATCGACGCCTTTGTCGAGCACGGGCGGCTGATCTTCCAAGGCGTCGACCGGCTGCTGGACCTGCCCCTGCCGAACCTCAGCGGCCCGCACCAGATCGACAATGCCGGTCTGGCCGTGGCGGCCGCGCTGGACCTCGGCCTGACTGTGGATGCCATCGAGGCGGGCCTGACCTCGGCCGTCTGGCCGGCCCGCATGCAGCGGCTGAAGGCCGGGCCCTATGGCACCCGCGCCGCGGCGGCCGGGGCCGAGCTGTGGCTGGACGGCGGGCACAATCCCCATGCGGGCAGGGCCCTGTCGGAGGCCCTGCTGGAGCGTCAGCGCCGCGATCCCCGGCCCATGGCCCTGATCGTCGGCCTGCTGGCGTCAAAGGACGCGGGCGGCTTTTTCCAGACCCTGCGTCTGCTGGAGGCGCCGGTCATCACCGTCGACTTTGAGGGCGCAGCCGTGCCGGCCGAGGCGCTCGCGGCCGTCGCCCGGGGGCAGGGACTGGGCGCGATGCCCGCCGACAGCGTGGATGAGGCCGTCCGCCGCGCCCTCGACCTCGGCGCCGGCCGCATCGTCATCTGCGGCTCGCTCTATCTGGCGGGGGAGGTGCTGGGCGCGTCCGAGGAGACGTGGCCGGTCTAGCCCTCAGGCCGCGGCGGTGCCGATGCCCTGTTCGGCCAGCCATTCGGCGATCTTGCCCTTGGGGATGGCGCCGACCTTCATCGAGGTCATCTGGCCGTCCTTGAACAGCATCAAGGTCGGGATGCCCTTCACGCCCAGTTTGGACGGGGTCATGGGGCTGTCGTCGATGTTCAGCTTGGCGACGGTGACCTGACCGGCCATTTCGTCGGCGATCTGTTCCAGGGCCGGGCCTATCTGTTTGCAGGGACCGCACCACTCCGCCCAGAAGTCGACCAGCACGGGGGTGGAGGCCTTCAGCACATCGGTCTCGAAGCTGTCGTCGGTGACCTTGATCGTCGTCATGGGGAGGCTCTCTGCAGGCGGGGCGACGGGCGCCCCTCGGCTATCGGATGTGGGACGAATCCCGTCCCGTTCAAGGTGAAGACTACAGGGCGGGTGTGAGCGCGTGAAGCGCCTCGTCGATCAGGGCGTCCGGCACGGGCATCAGCCGCGGCCCGTCGGTCCAGACCAGCGCGGCCTCCACCGCCCGCTCGGGATACAGCCTGCGCAGGACCGCCC
>JAHJYN010000133.1 GCA_018826885.1 Alphaproteobacteria bacterium
CACGACGACCCCGAAGAAGCCGAACTCGGCTCTGCGTAAGGTCGCCAAGGTCCGCCTGACCTCGGGCATCGAGGCGGTGTGCTACATCCCCGGCGAAGGCCACAATCTGCAGGAGCACTCGGTGGTGCTGATCCGCGGCGGCCGCGTGAAGGACTTGCCGGGCGTTCGCTACCACATCCTGCGCGGCGTGCTGGACACGCAAGGCGTCAAGGACCGCAAGCAGCGCCGTTCGCACTACGGCGCCAAGCGTCCGAAGTAAGCCTTCGCGCCCTCCGATACATGCCCGGCTGAGGCCGGCCCCCAGACAACCAAGAAGAGCAAGCCATGTCCCGTCGTCACCGCGCCCAGAAGCGTGAAGTTCTGCCGGATCCCAAATTCGGGGATCTGATCGTCACCAAGTTCATGAACTACGTCATGTACGAGGGCAAAAAGGCCGTCGCCGAAAACATCGTCTACGGCGCGTTCGACATCCTGGCCGACAAGAAGAAGGACATGGAGCCGGTCGCGACCTTCCATTCCGCGCTCGACAACGTCGCTCCGGCCGTCGAAGTCCGCTCGCGTCGCGTCGGTGGTGCCACCTATCAGGTGCCGGTCGAGGTTCGCCCCGAGCGCCGTCGCGCCCTGGCCATCCGCTGGCTGGTCAACGCCGCCCGCAAGCGCGGTGAAAACACCATGACGGAAAAGCTGGCTGCCGAGCTGCTGGACGCCGCCAACAACCGCGGTACCGCCGTCAAGAAGCGCGAAGACACCCACAAGATGGCCGAAGCCAACCGCGCTTTCAGCCACTATCGCTGGTAGGCGCCTTCAAAGCGTCACCTGCATTGACTATCTGAGGGTTTCCGGCGCGGGCGGTTTCAGCTAAATCGCCCGCGCCGCTTATCCGCACAGACCGACTTTCCCGAGGGCGCTGAACGCGTCCTGATCTCACTTCAAGGCACGTTTTCTCATGGCCCGCATCAACAAGATCGAGGACTACCGCAACTTCGGCATCATGGCCCACATCGACGCGGGCAAGACGACGACGACCGAGCGGATCCTGTTTTACACCGGCAAGAACCACAAGATCGGCGAAGTGCACGACGGCGCGGCGACCATGGACTGGATGGACCAGGAGATGGAACGCGGTATCACCATCACCTCGGCCGCCACGACCGCCTTCTGGCGCGAAAAGCGCCTGAACATCATCGACACCCCCGGTCACGTGGACTTCACCATTGAAGTCGAGCGCTCGCTGCGGGTGCTGGACGGCGCCGTGACCGTGCTGGACGGCAACGCCGGCGTCGAGCCGCAGACCGAAACCGTCTGGCGCCAGGCCGACAAATACCGCGTGCCGCGCATCGTCTTCGTCAACAAGATGGACAAGATCGGCGCCGACTTCGACAAGTCGGTCGAGTCGATCCGTGACCGTCTGGGCGCCAAGGCCGTGCCGATCCAGTTCCCGATCGGGTCGGAGTCCAACCTGACCGGTCTGGTCGACCTGGTCCGCATGAAGGCCGTCGTCTGGGACAATGACAATCTGGGCGCCAGCTTCCGCGACGAGGAAATCCCCGCGGATCTGGTCGACAAGGCCAATGAGGCTCGCCAGTACCTGATCGACAACGCCGTCGAGCTGGATGACGAGGCGATGGAAGCCTATCTCGAGGGCAATGAGCCGTCGGAAGAGACCATCAAGAAGTGCATCCGCAAGGCGGTGCTGACCGGCGCCTTCTATCCGATCCTGTGCGGCTCGGCCTTCAAGAACAAGGGCGTGCAAACGCTGCTGGACGCCGTCGTCGACTATCTGCCGTCGCCGGTCGACATCCCGCCGACCCCGGGCATCGACTTCAAGACCGAAGAGCCGATCACGCGTCGCGCCTCGGACGATGAGCCCCTGTCGGTTCTGGCGTTCAAGATCATGGACGACCCGTTCGTCGGCTCGCTGACCTTCTGCCGCATCTATTCGGGCAAGATGGAAACGGGCATGGGCCTGCTGAACTCGACCCGCGACAAGAAGGAGCGCGTCGGCCGTATGCTGCTGATGCACTCCAACAACCGCGAGGACATCAA
>JAHJYN010000134.1 GCA_018826885.1 Alphaproteobacteria bacterium
CGTCAGCGCCACATTGGTGAAGACGGTGTTGGTCGCCAGAGTCTCCAGCGCATTCTTGTTGGTGTTCCGGCTGGTGCCCGGCGCCACGCCAAAGAAGCCCGCTTCCGGGTTCACCGCATACAGCCGCCCGTCGTCGCCAAAGCGCATCCAGGCGATGTCATCGCCGACCGTCTCGGCCTTCCAGCCGGGGATCGACGGCTGCAGCATGGCCAGGTTCGTCTTGCCGCACGCCGACGGGAAGGCCGCGGCCACATATTTCACCCGGTCCTGCGGATCGGTCAGCTTCAGGATCAGCATATGCTCGGCCAGCCAGCCCTCGTCGCGGGCCATGACCGAGGCGATGCGCAGCGCATAGCATTTCTTGCCCAGCAGGGCGTTGCCGCCATAGCCCGAGCCATAGGACCAGATTTCCCGCGTCTCGGGGAAGTGAACGATCCATTTGTCGTCATTGCAGGGCCAGGGCACATCGGCCTGGCCCTCGGCCAGCGGCGCCCCCAGGGTGTGAACGGCCGGCACGAACATCCCGTCGTCGCCGAGGGCCTCCAGCGCAGCCTTGCCCATCCGGGTCATGATGCCCATCGACACGGCAACATAGCCGCTGTCGGTGATCTCGACGCCCAGCGCGCTGATCTCCGAGCCCAGCGGCCCCATGCAGAACGGCACCACATACATGGTCCGCCCGGCCATGCAGCCGTCGAACAGACCATCCAGCCGCGCCCGCATCTCGGTCGGCTCGGCCCAGTTGTTGGTCGGACCGGCGTCCTTGGGATCGGCAGGACAGATAAAGGTCCGGCTTTCCACCCGCGCCACATCACGCGGGTCCGAGGCGGCGTAATAGCTGCCGGGACGCTTGACCGGGTCCAGCGCCCGCAGCGTACCCTTGTCGATCAGGTCGGCGACGATCGTGGCCTTCTCGGCTTCCGATCCGTCGCACCAGTACACCCGCTCCGGTTTCGTCAGCCGGGCGATTTCCTCCACCCAGGCCACCAGCCGGGCGTGACGGGTCGGGGCCGGGTGCAACCCGGGAATGGGGGACTGGGCCATTTAACGCGCTCCTGAACGTCGACGGGGGCGCTGATCTCCGCCAGACTGCCCCCCTTCGGGCGCAACGATCACGCCCTGTTACACGCTCAAACATCCTCGCGGACCAAAGGTCAACTGCTGCACGTTTTGACCACCCCTGCTACGTGCGACGCCGACCTGCGGCACGCTCCGTGGCTGTAACCGGTTACTTCCGGCATGGATGTGATGGAGAATTCTTTTGACGAATGCTGAGACGGCACACGATCCGGCCCTGTTAACCCCCGCAGGCGAACGAAACCTGCCGCACATCCTCGGCTTTCTCGCGCCCCACCTTCCCGAAGCCGGCCGGCTGCTCGAGGTCGCCACCGGCACCGGTGGCCACGGCTTGGCCCTCGCCCGGACCCATCCCGGCCTCGCCGTCCTGCCCACGGACTTCAATGACGAGGCGGTGCGCGCCCTGGCTCAGTGGCAACCGGCCCATGGTCCGGACAACTTCCTGCCGCCGCTCCGGCTCGATGCCGCCGAGGCCTCGACCTGGCCCGACGGCCCGTTCGAGGTCGTCCTGTGCATCAACATGATCCATATCAGCCCCTGGTCCGCGACCGTGGGCCTGATGAAGCTTGCCGGGGAGCGACTGGTCCGCCCGGGCGGCCTGCTCGCCCTCTACGGCCCCTATGTTGAAGCCGACGTCGAGACCGCGCCCAGCAATCTGGCCTTCCATGAAAGCCTGAGGGCGCGCGACCCGGCGTGGGGTCTGCGCGCCCTCGAAGACGTCGTGTCGGAGGCCCGGTTGAACGGGCTCAGGCTCACGCATCGCGCCGCCCTGCCCGCCAATAATCTCGGCCTGTTGTTCCGCTCGGCCTGAACGCCCCTTCAGCCGAGCCGGGTTCAGCCGATGCGGGCTGTCGCCGCCGACAGGGCATCCCGGTCGGCCAGCATGGTCACGACGTCGCCATCCGTCACCACGGCGGGCGCGTCCACATAGTCGGACGGGTCCGCGCCGGCCGCACGGGCCGCGTGCACCACGCCCTCGCCAAAGGCGATGACCGGCAGACCCTGGCTCTTGGCCATGTCCAGCAGCTCGCGCACCGCCTTGTCTCCGGCTTCGTCCGAATGTCCGCCGGGCACGACCAGCGCCTTCAGGTCGCCGCTCTCAAGGTCCTTGGCCTTGGCCGTCGGCAGCACGGTCACGCCGTTCACGTGCAGGCTGGCCTCGCCGGTCGAGATCGGCGCGATCGACAGGCCACCGGCCTGGATCATCGGCTCGACATCGCCCAGGGGGCCGAAATTCATGTCACGGCGCATGGCCAGTCCGATGCGGGCCCGCGACGGCACACGTTGGAAACGATTACGGTAAGGGGTTTTCTTGGCAGCTTGAGCTTTCAAAACAAGTCCTTCTGTTGTTGGCACGCAAAACCCGCAAACATCCAGAAATCCGGGCAGGGGTTCACCGCAGTAAAAACAGGATCGATGACCGTGATCTGACATCACGGCCCACGAAGCGTGCGCGGTTCAATTGGTATGCGCTTGATATAGGGAGCCGATACTCAAAGTCAACGCAGGGGAAGGCCGTCGTGCTTGGCCGCTCGCGTGAACGTCTCACGCTTCACACGCCGCTGGCGGCTCAGCCTGCGACAGGATAAACCGGCGCGATGTCGCTAAGCCGCACCTATTCGGGCACCGAGCCCGTCCGCCTGAACAAATTCATGGGCCAGTCCGGCCTGTCCTCGCGGCGCGAGGCCGACGCCCTGATCGCAGAGGGCCTTGTGTCGGTCGACGGCGAAACCGTACTCGACGCGGGCCGCAAGATCCTGCCCGGCCAGACCCTGACCTTGGCTGGCGCGGCGCAGGAGAAGCTGGCCGAGGCCGTGACCCTCCTGCTGCACAAGCCCATGGGCTATGTCTCGGGCCAGCCCGAGCCCGGCAAGATCCCGGCCGCCCGCCTGTTGACCGCCGCGACCCAACTCGGCGACGGCCCCCTGCCCTCCTCGCGCGACAGCCTGCCCCCGATCGGACGGCTGGACGAGGATTCCCGCGGCCTGCTGATCCTGTCGACCGACGGCGTGGTGGCCAAGGCGGTCATCGGCCCCGACGCCGACCTGCCCAAGACCTATCAGGTCTGGGTGCGCGGCACCCTCACCGACTCCAAGATCGCCCGCCTGCGTTTCGGCCTGTCGCTGGACGGTCGCAACCTCAAGCGTGCCGAGGTCGAGCAGATCGGCCCCCTGTGCCTGCGTTTCGTCCTGCGCGAGGGCCGCAACCGCCAGATCCGCCGCATGTGCGAAATGCTGGACCTGCGCGTCATGGACCTGTGGCGCACCCACATCGGCCCGCTCAGCCTCGACGGCCTCCCCGAAGGCCGCTGGCGCCACCTGACCCCGGCCGAGCGTGCGGCTCTGACGGGGCGCCCCTCCGCCTGACCAGCAGCGCTGCGATGTCGCAGGTCGTCGGCGGAACTCCCATCTCTTGCATGCGCTTGTTGGGAGACCCCTCCCCATTCGCATCAGGAGACTATGCATGACCGACCAACGTATCGAAGGCACCGGTGAGAAGACGCTCGGCAAGGCCCGTTCCGCCCTGGGCCGCCTGACCGGCGATCGCAAGCAGCAGATCGAGGGCCATCTGACCGAGTACAAGGGCAAGGCGCGCGACGCCTATGGCCGCGTCATCGACGGCCTCGACGGTCTCGTCGACAAGGCCCCGACCCAGTATCAGGACAAGGCCCGGGAAGGCCTCGACTTCGCCCGCCGCAAACCGCTGCTGACGACCGGCATCGTCGCCGGTCTGGCCGTGCTGCTGGGTGCCCTGGGCCGCCGCCGCTAGGCACAGTCACCGCCTGACAGAATCGAGGCCCGGGGCGCGAACCCCGGGCCTCTTTTCATGTCGGCCGGACGCCGTCAGTCGGCGTCGGCGTCGGCATCGGCAGCCTGCTTCGCCGCCGCCTCGGTCCCCGAGATGTCGAAGACGATCTTGCCGTCCTTGAGCGCCACCTTGACGTGCCCGCCCTTGGTCAGGCGTCCGAACAGGATGTCATCGGCCAGCGGCTTCTTGATGTGCTCCTGGATCACCCGGCCCAGCGGCCGCGCGCCATACAGTTCATCAAAGCCGTTCTTGGCCAGCCAGTCGGTCGCCTCATCGGTCAGCTCGAGGGTGATGTTGCGATCGCCCAGCTGCACTTCCAGCTGCAGGATGAATTTGGTCACCACCTGGCGGATGGTGTCCGCGCCCAGCGCCTTGAAGGTGATGATCGCATCCAGCCGGTTGCGGAACTCGGGCGTGAACAGGCGCTGGATGGCCTTGTCGTCCTCGCCCTCGACCTTGCCCCGGCCAAAGCCGATCGCCGCCCGCGCATTGTCGGCCGCGCCCGCATTGGTGGTCATGATCAGCACCACATTGCGGAAGTCGACCTTCTTGCCCAGGGCATCGGTCAGCATGCCGTTGTCCATCACCTGCAGCAGGATGTTGTAGACATCCGGGTGGGCCTTCTCGATCTCGTCCAGCAGCACCACGGCGTGCGGATGCTGGTCGACGGCATCGCTCAGCAGCCCGCCCTGGTCGTGCCCGACATAGCCGGGAGGCGCCCCGATCAGCCGGCTGACGGTGTGCCGCTCCATATATTCGGACATGTCAAAGCGCAGCATCTCGATGCCCAGGGTGGCGGCCAGTTGCTTGGCCACCTCGGTCTTGCCGACGCCCGTGGGCCCGCTGAACAGGAAGCTGCCGATCGGCTTGTTCGACTCGCGCAGACCCGCCCGCGCCAGCTTCATGGCCGAGGA
>JAHJYN010000135.1 GCA_018826885.1 Alphaproteobacteria bacterium
GCCCGGCCCTTGACCGCCGCGACCAGCGGTTTGTCCAGATCGGCCAGCGCCTTCAGGAAGCGGAACACCGCCATGTCCGACGGCGAGGACGCCTGCGATCCCAGGGCGATGAAGTCGGCAATGTCATTGCCCGCCGAAAAGCTGTCGCCCTCGGCCCTGATCAGCATCACCCGGATCGCGTCATCGGTCCGGCAGCGTTCGGTCGCTCCGGCCAGGGCCTCATACATGGCCTGGGTGATGGCGTTCTTCTTTTCCGGACGGGCCAGCGTCACCGTCAGGACACCGTCGGACACGTCTGTTTGGATGCTTTCGGACACGACCCTTATTCTCCGTTGTCGTCATTCGTTTCGGAAACCGGCGCGCCTGTGGCCTGCCACCAGTCGACGCCCTCGGTATCGCGCTGGCGGACCGCCCGGCCCTGGCGTTCCAGATAGTTCAGATGCGCCACCGCCTCGCCGGTCGCCATGCCGCGCAGGCCGTCGCCGACCGGGCGGGCGAACAGGCTGGCAAAGGTATCGACAGCGCGAATCGGGGAGTCCAGCCGGCGCTCCAGTCGCGCCAGCGCCTGGCCGTGGCCCCGCAACAGCGCCGCCAGCCGGGTCTGCACGCCCCGGAACGGCTCTCCATGCGAGGGGAGGACCAGCAGATCATCGGGCAGGCGCGTCTGCAGATCCTGCAACGACGTCATCCAGTCGCCCAGCGGGTCCGACAGGGGTTCGGTCGGCCACACCGACACATTCGAGGAAATCTTCGGCAGAATCTGGTCCCCGCCGAGGAACACACCGTCCGACCTGCGCCACAGACAGACGTGCTCCGGGCTGTGGCCCTGACCGACCACGACCTCCCAGTCCTCCCCGCCGATGGACAGGACATCACCCTCGGTCATCCGGTGATAGGCGTCGGGCATCGGGCTCACCACCCGCCCGAACGAGCCATAGTCCCGGCCCCATCCGGCCAGTTGCTCCTCGGTCCAGCCCGCCGCGCGATAGAAGGTCCGGCCCGATTCCGGCGCCGGTCGCCCCGTATCCGCGACCAGCATCCGCGCCGTCACATACTCCAGCCGCGACATCAGCAGGGGCGCCCCCGTCCGCTCGCACAGCCAGCCGGCCATGCCGATGTGATCCGGGTGCATATGGGTACAGATCACGCGCCGGATCGGGCGCCCCGCAAGAGGTCCGCCCAGCAATCCCTCCCATATCTCGACCGAGGCCGGGGTGAACAGACCGGTATCCACCAGCGTCCACCCATCGCCGTCTTCGAGCGCGAAGAGATTGATGTGGTTGAGCGCCATCGGTAGCGGCAACCGCAGCCAGAGCACACCGGGCGCAACCTCGACGCCTTCGCCCGGCTCGGGGACGCGCGCAAACGGATACGTCAGCCCGCGGGCTGTGCTGCCTTCTCCGTCGTCGCGTATCACACCATCCGCCAAGTGCGTCTCCAATCGAAACCTTCGATAGACCATTTTGCGCGGACGCGTCCACCGGCGAGGGACCGCCCTGTTCTTGCCTTGACCCTGTCACATCGGCACGCCAAGGATTGCCGACGTGTAAGTTGTTTCAGGAGCCTCCTCCGTGTCCCACGCCAAAATCGCCACCCTCGCGGGGTCGGCCCTCGCCCTCGCCTTTCTGACCGCCACCCCGACCCTGGCCCAGGACAACCGGGGCAATGACCGCAGCGAAGAATCTTCGGAAGCTTCAGGCCAGGTCCAGGGCGAGGTCGTCCTGCCCGGCCGCATCGGGGGCGGTCGCCAGGATCGTGAGCAACAGCGTCAACGCGGTCGTCAGCCCGCGCCGCCCTCGGCCGAGGAAATCCAGGCCGCCGCCAGCGCCGTAGCGGCCGTGGCCGTGCCCACCTGTCAGGTGACCGAATCCTCGCTGCTCGGCATGCGCGAAGGCGGGGCCAAGCTGTACGAAGTCGCCTGCGCCACCGGCCCCGGCTACATCCTTGAGGCCGTCGAGGGCGCGCCCACCGCCGCCGACTGCGTGCTGCAGTCCAGCCTCGCCTGGCAACTGCGTCAGGAGAACCCCGAGGCCGAGGTCGGCCTGCAATGCGCCCTGCCCGGCAACCAGAACCGCGTCGAGGTGATCAGCGGCTATGCCCAGCAGGCCGGTGTGTCGTGCAACGCCGATGAAGCCATCGCCTGGAACACCCGCGTCTATGAACTGGGCTGCGCCGGCACCGACGGCTACCGTCTGGAGAAATCCGAAGCGGGTGCCTGGAGCGCCACGCCCTGCTGGCGCTATTCCCTCATCTCGACCGGCACCTGCCAGCTGACCACCGCTGAGGAAACCCGCACGGAATGGCCCAAGCTGGTGGCCAATACCGAAATCGCCGCCTGTAACGTCGAAGACGTGTCCTGGATGGGTGACAACCCCCAGCGTGGCGCCTTCTATGAGCTGAAATGCTCCACGGGCGAGGGCGTCATCGTCCGCTTCCACGAAGGCGCGACCCAGCAGGTCTATTCCTGCGTCGACGCCGTGCAGATCTTCAGCAAGCCCTGCGAGCTGACCGCGGCCCCCGCCTCGACCGAGCCGGAAGCCGCCCCGGCCGAGTAATCGTCCGGTCCTTCCCGATCCCGGCCCGGGGTGCCTTGCGGCGCCCCGGGCCGCTTCGTTTGTGGCCCTCGCCTCGCGTGGAAAATCGCTTTAGCGTCGTGCCATGCGCATCGCCACCTGGAACGTCAATTCCGTCAACGCCCGCCTGGAAACCGTGCTCGCCTGGCTGGGCGAGCATCAGCCCGACGTCGCCTGTTTCCAGGAGATCAAATGCGTCGACGAGAAATTCCCGCGCGAGCCGTTCGAGTCGCTCGGCTACAATGTCGAGACCCACGGCCAGAAGAGCTACAACGGCGTCGCCCTGCTCTCGAAACTGCCGATCTCGGATGTCCGCAAGGGCCTGCCGGGCGATCCGTCCGACGAACAGGCCCGCTATATCGAGGCGGTGATCGAGGGCCCCCGTCCCGTCCGCGTGGGCGGCCTCTACCTGCCCAACGGCAATCCGCTCGGCACCGAGAAATTCGCCTACAAGCTCGGCTGGTTCGACCGCCTGAACGCCCATGCGCGCGACCTGCTGGCGCTCGAGGAAGCCTTCGTCCTGTGCGGCGACTACAATGTCATCCCGACGCC
>JAHJYN010000136.1 GCA_018826885.1 Alphaproteobacteria bacterium
CGCTCATGCCCTTGCGCTCATGGCCCGGATTGACCGCCCGGGCGTCGCGGCCGTGGGCCAGGTCGTGCAGGCGCAGGCCGGTCTCGCCATAGCGTTTGACCAGATCGCGGACATCGGCCTCGGCCAGCCGTCCTATGGTGTCAAAGCCGTCGGCCAGCAGGGTGCGCCCGAAGATCGGGCCGACGCCCGGCAGGATGGAGACGGGACCGGGGGCCAGCAGCTGCTGGGCCTCCGACCCGATGACGGAAAAGCCGCGCGGCTTGTCCATTTCCGAGGCGACCTTGGCGAGGAAGCGATTGGGGGCCAGGCCAATCGAGACGGTCAGACCGACCTCGTCCTCGATCCATTTCTGCAGGCGGGCCAGCTGCCAGGCGGGCGGGCCGCCGTTCAGTCGCTCGGTCCCCGACAGATCGGCCCAGGCCTCGTCCAGCGACAGGGTCTGGATCAGGGGGGTGAGGCTGGCGAGCGCGCCGAGAATCCGGCGGCTCTCATGCTTGTACTTTGCAAAGTCCGGCTTGATCACCACGGCGTCGGGGCAGGCCTTGAGCGCCTTGAACATCGGCATGGCCGAGCCGACGCCATACTGGCGGGCGACATAGCAGGCCGTCGCCACCACGCCCCGATGGCCGCCGCCCACGATCACCGGCATATCGCGCAACTCGGGCCGGTCGCGCTTTTCCACCGAGGCGTAGAAGGCGTCGCAATCCAGGTGGGCGATGACCAGTTTGTCCAGCTCGGCATGGCCGACCATGCGCGGCGAGCCGCAGGCCGGGCAGCGGGCTTCCGGCCGGTCGAAACGCGACAGACAGTCTCGGCACAGGGACGTCATAGGGGGCACCCGGGCCAAAGGCGGCCCTTCACGTCAACTTAAGACTGGGCGGGCAAAGTGGATAGGGAGAAGACGACCAACAGCCCCGCCGGTGGCAAGGGGCGGCAGGAACCGGTGATGATGTCCAAGAAAGTCCTCATCGTGGAGGATAACGAGCTGAACATGAAGCTCTTTCATGATCTGCTCGATTCCCAGGGCTATCAGACCTATCAGACCCGCGAGGGCCTGACGGCGATGGCCATGGCGCGCCAGCATCGTCCCGACCTGATCCTGATGGACATTCAGCTGCCCGAGATCAGCGGCCTGGAAGTGACCAAATGGCTGAAGGACGATGAGGAGCTGTCGCATATTCCGGTGGTGGCCGTGACGGCCTTTGCCATGAAGGGCGACGAGGAACGGATCCGCCAGGGCGGATGCGAGGCCTATATCTCCAAGCCCATTTCCGTGATGCATTTTCTGGACGTGGTCCGGAAACATATGGGCTGATCCGATGCCCGCCAGAATCCTTGTTGTCGACGACATCGAAACCAACGTCCGGCTTCTCGAAGCCAAGCTGACGATGGAATATTACGACGTCCTGACCTGCAACAGCGGTCAGGCGGCGCTGGATCTGGCCGCGGCCCACCATCCCGACATCATCCTGCTGGATGTGATGATGCCCGACATGGACGGGTTCGAGACCTGCCGCCGACTGAAGGCCAATCCGGCGACCCGGCATATTCCGGTCGTGATGGTGACGGCGCTGGACGGCCGCGAAGAGCGGATCAAGGGGCTGGAAGCCGGGGCCGACGACTTTGTCACCAAGCCGATCGACGATGTGGTGCTGCTGGCGCGGATGCGCTCGCTGACCCGTCTGAAGTCGATCATGGACGAGCTGCGGTCGCGCGAGGAAAGCGGACGACGGCTGGGTGTCGACACCGATGCCGCGGGGCGGCTGCGGGCCACGGGCGGACGCATCCTGCTGATCGATGACGACCCGCGTCAGGTCGAGCGCATTCGCAGCCAGCTGGATGGCGAACACCGGCTGACCGTTGAGACGGATATCGAAAAGGGGCTGGCCGCCCTGCGCGGTCCGTTCGATCTGGTGATCGCCAATACGGCGTCGCGCGGGTTCGACGGCCTGCGGCTGGTGGCCCAGAGCCGCTCGCTGGAATCAACCCGCCCCCTGCCGGTACTGGCGGTGGTCGATCCGCATGCGCGGGCCCGGATGATCAAGGCGCTGGAGTTGGGCGCCAACGATATTCTGGCCACGCCCATCGATGTCGAGGAACTGGCCGCCCGGGCGCGCACCCAGGTGCGGCGGAAGCGCTATGCCGACTTCCTGCGCCAGAAGCTGGACTACAGCCTCGAGATGGCGGTCACCGATGCCCTGACCGGGCTGCACAATCGTCGCTATATGGCCGGCCAGCTGCAGGCACTGGTGGGCCGCGCCAATCAGGGCGGCGAGCCAGTCGCCCTGCTGATGATGGACATCGACCACTTCAAGGCGGTCAACGACGGCTTTGGCCACGACGCGGGCGATGAGGTGCTGCGCGAGTTCGCCGTGCGTCTGGCCACCAAGGTGCGGGCCGTCGACCTGCCGTGCCGGATGGGCGGCGAGGAGTTCGTGGTGGTCATGCCGGGCACCCGGCTGGAGGACGCGGTTCGCATTGCCGACCGTATCCGCGCCGACATGGCCGGCGCCCCGTTCCCCGTCATGGGCGGCGACGCCCACCTGCAGATCACCATTTCGATCGGTGTGGCCGCAACCACGGGCCGCGACGACACGCCCGACGCCCTGCTGAAGCGCGCGGACGAGGGGGTCTATGAGGCCAAGTCCGCCGGCCGCAACCGGGTGATCGCCCGGGCGGCGTAGGACCGGGCGGCGTGCTAGCGTGACCGCATGACGTCGGACCCCTCACATGGCTGGGACGCGGTCGCGCAGGCGTTCATGGCCGCGCGGTCGGACACCGGCGCGGACGTGGTGCGTCGTTGGGCCAGTCATCTGCCGCCCGGAGGGGCGGTAGTGGACCTCGGCTGTGGGTTTGGCGAACCGGTCACGAGGACCCTGATCAAGGCGGGGCTTGCGGTGTGGGGCGTCGATGCGTCGCCGACGCTGGTCGCCGAATACCGACGGCGATTTCCCGACTGTCCGGTCGCCTGCGAGGCCGCCGAGGCGAGCGAGCTGTTCGGACGGTCGTTCGACGGAGCTGTGGCCGTAGGTCTGTTGTTCCTGTTGCCCGAAGCGGACCAGCGCCGACTGATCGCGCGGGTGGCCGGGGCGCTGACGTCCGGCGGGCGCTTCCTTTTCAGCGCGCCGCGTCAGGAGTGCGCGTGGGACGATATGCTGACCGGGCGGCCGTCACGCTCGCTGGGGGAGGCCGCCTATCGCGAGGCGCTGGAGGCAGTGGGGCTGACCCTGGTGGGCCAGCGGACCGACCCGGGCGGCAACCACTATTTCGACGCGGTGAAGGCCTGAGGGGCACAGCAAAACGCCCGGACCTTGCGGACCGGGCGTTGCAGATTCCGTAGCGGTGGCAGGATCTTACTTGATCTTGCCTTCCTTGAATTCGACGTGCTTCTTCACGACCGGGTCGTACTTCTTGACGACCATCTTTTCGGTCATGGTGCGGGCGTTCTTCTTGGTGACGTAGAAGAAGCCGGTGTCCGCCGTGGAGTTGAGGCGGATCTTGATGGATGCCGGTTTGGCCATCGGACAATTACCTTTGCGACGGCGAAAGCCGTGGAATGAGAGGCGCGGAACATACTCAGGCGCGCGCCCAAGTCAACGCCGACATTGCCGCAACCGGTTTTTCTTGTGC
>JAHJYN010000018.1 GCA_018826885.1 Alphaproteobacteria bacterium
ACCCCGTGCCGGTTGGCCCGGTTCAGCAGCAGGGTCTCCGCCTGGTCGGACTGGCCCAGAAACAGGGCAGGGGCGTCGGTCATGGGCCGCTCGTGATGGGGAACCGCGGGAGGGCGGCGGCGCTCATGCTTCACCGGGGCGGAACGCGGATCAAGGCCCGTTGACGCCGCCCCGCCGGACCTTGACCATATGCCCATGAAACCGCCCACCGTGATCCCCTCCTCGACGGTGTCGAGAAACGCCCTGGTGGTGATCGCCGCGGTCGCGGCCTGCTGGGCGGTCTACTGGCTGCGGGACATCCTGACGCCGCTGGCCATGGCCATCTTCCTGCTGATCATGATCGGCGGGATGCAGCGCTGGCTGGAGCAGCACACGCGCCTGCCGCCCCGCTGGGCGGGGGCCACGGCGCTGATCCTCGTCATTCTCGGCTTCTTCGCCTCGGTGGCCTTCATCCTGAACGGGGCGCTGGGCTTCTTCGGCGAGGCCTCTGGGGTGTCGACGCGGATCGGGCCGCGACTGGACCAGATCCTGACCGACGCCTGGGGCCTGTTCGGCCAGACCGAACCGCCGACGGTGACGGAACTGCTGACCCAGCTGGACCTGCGCTCCTACATCGGCGAGGCGGCCATGCAGGTGCAGGGCGTCCTGACCGGCGCGGTCTTCGTGCTGATCTATCTCGCCTTCCTGCTGGCGTCCCAGTGGGGCTTCCGCCGCAAACTGGTCGGCATGTTCCCCGAGCGGAAGAGCCGGACGGAGGCCATGGAGGTGTTCGAGCGGGTCCGCGGCGGGGTGGAGGGCTATCTCTGGGTCCAGACCGTCACCGGGCTGATGATCTGCGCCGCGGCCTGGATCCTGATGCGCGCCGTCGGGCTTCAGAATGCGGAGTTCTGGACCTTCGTCATCTTCGTCGTCGGGTTCATCCCCGTCCTCGGCGGGGCGATCGCGGGCCTCGCGCCGCCGCTTTTCGCCCTGGTCCAGTTCGAGAGCTACTGGCCGGCGCTGATCCTGCTGGGCGGGCTTCAGGCGATCCTGTTCATCTCCGGCAACATGATCCAGCCGCGCATGCAGGGCGACAACCAGAACATCGACCCGGTGGTGGTCCTGTTGTCTCTGGCCCTGTGGGGCAAGCTGTGGGGGGTGATCGGCATGTTCCTGTCGACACCGCTGGCGGTTTTGATGATGGCCATCCTGGCCGAGTTCAAGGGCAGCCGCTGGATCGCCATCCTGATGTCCGGTGACGGCGAACCCTATCCGGAGACGGATGAGGCGCCCGCGCGCAAACGCCCTTCACCCCGCGTCAACGCGCCACAGGCAGACCCCGACGTTTCAGAGACCTGACGGCTTGAAAGGCCGCGGTCGGGAAACCACCTCCCGTCTACCGCCGTGGCCTCCCTCCCCCTCCCCCGGTCGCGGCGCGCGAGGACGACCCCTCCCCCCTCCCGGGCTCGTCCAGACAGAGGCCGTCGGGTGAAAACCCGGCGGCCTTAGTCGTTTGTGTTGCCAATGTCCCACACCTTGCTCGCCCTGCCATCGCGCCGGGAACAGCCCTGCCTCGCCGCCGTTGTGTCAGCCGGGAGGGAAGCACGATCACATCCGGGTGGGGACATCCGGTTTAACGAGAGGATAGAACGGGATGAAGATTTCCCTGAAAACCGGCGCGGCCATGGCTGCGGTTCTGGCGGCCGGTCTGGCCACGCCCGCCCTGGCGCAATCCGCCCCGAGCGACTGGAGTGGCCCCTATATCGGTATTTACGGCGGCTATCTAGAAGGCCAGGACGACGCCAATGAGCGCCTTGTCTTTGACCGCGACTTCGACGGCGACTTTGATGACACGGTCGTCCTGAACGGGACCACCAACAGCGCCTTCAGCCCGGGCTCCTGCCCGGATTCGGCCAACGGCTCGACGCCGGGCGACCGCTGTTCGAAGGATGGCGGCGGCATCGAGGGTGGTGCGCGCGTCGGCTATGACATGCAGTTCGGCAACTGGGTGGTCGGCGGTGTCGCCGAAGTGTCCGCAGCGGATGCCAAGGACAGCGTCACCTCGTTCAGCACCACGCCCGCGGCCTATATCATGACGCGGGACCTGGAGCACACAGCGGCTGTGCGCGCCCGTATCGGCTATGCGGCCGGTCCGGTTCTGGTCTACGGCACCGGCGGTGTCGCCTATGGCAAGATCCAGAACAGCTTCTTCACCACGAACGGGGCCAACAGCTTCACCGAGCAGACCAGTGAAGACGACGCCGACGGCTACCAGTACGGCGCCGGGATCGAGTGGAAACTGGCGCCCAACCTCTCGCTGGTCGGGGAATACCTCTACACCAGCCTCGAGGCGGGCGACTATGTGGTGCGCGCCGGGCCGGGTACGGCCGGGCCGACCAACCCCTTCATCCTGCCGCCCAACACGGCCGGGACCGACATCGCCCGCAGCAACGGCGACTTCGACTACCACGGCTTCCGTCTGGGTATGAACGTCCGCTTCTAAAGCCGGACATCGGTTAAACCCCGGCAGGGCCGGGCTCGCGCAGGCGGGCCCGGCCCTGCTGCGTCCGGGCGGGCCTGTCCGCGCCGTTTCCGGGCTTTCCCTTTGGCGCGCACCGATCTAGTCATCAGGGTCATCCAGGCGGTGATGAGCCGCGCCATCGAGACCCTATTCGCATGTCCCGCGACGCCCCGTCCTCCACCGCCCCCTCCCTCGACATCCTGTGCAAGGGGTTTGAACAGGCAACGGGCGAGAAGGCCGATGCCCTGGTCAAGGGGTTCCTGGCCGAGGCGCTCGAAGACTATGACGCCGACGAGACGCCCGAGATCGGCCTCGAGGACCTCGCGGCCCTGCTGGCCGAGGCCTGGACGACAGCGGCCGTTCGACAGGCGGGCGAGCCCGCCCGCATCCAGGTGGGACCCCTGCATGGCGCGGATGGCCGCACCACCGCCTTCGACCGGATCCTGATCGTCCAGGACGACCGTCCCTTTCTCGTCGACAGCGTCATGGGCGAGCTGGCCGAGACCGGCGTGTCTGTGCGCGCCATGTTCCACCCGATTGCCGATGTGACGCGCGATGCCGCCGGCCAGCGCGCGGCTGGCGCCGGACAGGCCCGCGAGTCCGTCATCATCGTGGTGATGGACCCTCTCCCGCAGGAGCGACGCGACAGCCTGGGTGAGGGCCTTGCGGCCACCCTGTCCGATGTCGCCTCGGCAACGGCCGACCATGGCGCCATGCGCGAGCTGATGGCCCGGTCCGTCGCCCATCTGGAAGCGCACCCGCCCGGTATCAATCCCGAAGTCGTCACCGAGACGGTGGCCTTCCTCAACTGGCTGAATGACGACCATTTCGTCTTCCTCGGCGCGCGCGACTATGACTATCCGCGCTCGGCCGACGGCGGCTATGAGGCCGAGGCGCCCCTGTCCCAGTCGGGCGAGGGTCTGGGCGTCCTGCGCGACCCCGAGCGCACCGTGCTGCGCCGCGCCAATGAGCCGGCGGTCCTGACCCGCCAGATGAAGCGTCAGCTGGACCTGTCGGATCCGGTCACCGTCGCCAAGGCCAATGCCCGATCGCGCGTCCATCGGCGCGCCTATATGGACTATATCGGCGTCAAGCGGTTCGGCGCCGATGGCCGGCCGTCGGGCGAGACCCGGTTCGTCGGCCTGTTCACCGCCGAGGCCTACGACCGGGTCGCCTCCCAGGTGCCACTGGTGCGGCGCAAGGTCGAGAATGCCCTCAAGCGCGCGGGCAAGGCCGGCAGCGGCCACAGCCACAAGCGGCTGAAGAACATCCTTGAGAATTATCCGCGCGACGAGCTGTTCCAGGTCACCGAGGACGAGCTGCTGCCGATCGCGCTCGGCATCCTGCACCTGTACGACCGCCCGCGCATCCGGCTGTTCACCCGGACCGATCCGTTCGACCGTTTCATCTCGATCCTGGCCTTCATCCCGCGCGAGCGGTTCCATGCCTCCCTGCGCGAGCGGATCGGGCGGATTCTGGCCCGGGCCTGGGGCGGCCGCCTGTCGGCCTGGTATCCGCAGCTGTCCGATGCCCCGCTGGTGCGTATCCACTACATCATCGGCGTGACCCCCGGCGAGCATCCGACGCCGGACCCCGTCGCGCTTGAGGCCGAGGTGGCCGAGGCCGGGCGCGGCTGGCCCGAGCGGTTCGAGGCCGCCCTGCGCGCCGCCGGTGTGGACGACGTCGCGGTGGGCCCGCTCAGCACCCGCTGGACCGAGGCCTTCGGCACCGCCTATCGCGACCGCTATACGGCGGCCGAAGCGGTCATCGACCTGGAGCGGTTCGACCAGTTGAACGGCAGCGGCGAACGCGACGGCGGCGAGCCGATCGCCGTCCGCGCCTTCCGCACCAGCGAGGACAGCCCGCTCCAGTTCCGCTTCAAACTGTATCATCGCGGCAGTCCTGTGCCCCTGTCCGACGTCCTGCCGGTTCTGGCCGATATGGGCCTCAAGACGCTCGAGGAGTGGGGCCATGCCGTTCGGCCCCAGGGCGACCTGCCGATCCACATTCACGAATTCCTGCTGGAAGATCCGCGCGGCGAACACCTCAGCTTCGAGGCCATCAAGGCGCCGTTCGAATCCGCGGTTGCGGCCGTCTGGTCGGGTCTGACCGAAAGCGACGGGCTGAACCGGCTGGTGATCGAGTTGGGGATCGACTGGCGCGAGGCCGCCCTTATCCGCACCCTCGCGCGTTACCGCCAGCAGACCGGCATGGATCCCAGCCAGACCGTCCAGGAAGAGGCCCTCTACCTCTATCCCGACGTGGCCCGCGGCCTGCTCGAGCTGTTCCGGCTCAAATTCGATCCCGACGCCGCCGAGGGCGATGGCCGCTTCGACAAGGTGTCCGGCCTGAATGCCCGGCTGGATGAGCAGCTGCAGGCGGTCAAGAGCCTCGACCATGACCGGGCCCTGCGTCGCCTGACCAATCTGGTCCGCGCCACCATGCGCACCAACTATTACGTCCGCGACGAGCAGGGGCAGCCGCAGCCCCATATCTCGATCAAGATCGCCTCGCGCGAGCTGGACGATCTGCCCCTGCCCAAGCCCTACCGCGAGATCTTTGTCTGGGCGCCGCACATCGAGGGCGTGCATCTGCGCTTCGGGCCCGTTGCCCGGGGCGGCCTGCGCTGGTCCGACCGGCGCGAGGACTTCCGCACCGAGGTGCTGGGTCTGGTCAAGGCCCAGCAGGTCAAGAATGCGGTCATTGTGCCGGTCGGCTCCAAGGGCTGCTTCTATCCCAAGAACCTTCCGCAGATCGTGCGGGCCGGCGGTGACCGCGACGCCCAGCAGGCCGAAGCCATCCGCGCCTACAAGACCTTCCTGTCGGGCATGCTGGACATCACCGATACCATCGCCGCCGACGGTTCCGTTGCGACCCCGGAACGGGTCGTGCGCTGGGAAGGCGACGATCCCTATCTGGTCGTCGCCGCCGACAAGGGCACGGCGACCTTCTCGGACATCGCCAATGGCGTCTCGGCGGACTACGGCTTCTGGCTGGACGATGCCTTCGCGTCGGGCGGATCGGTCGGCTATGACCACAAGGCCATGGGCATCACCGCCCGCGGCGCCTGGGAGGCGGTCAAGCGCCACTTCCGCGAGATGGGCCGGGATATCCAGACCGAGCCCTTCACCGCCGTCGGTGTCGGCGACATGTCGGGCGATGTGTTCGGCAACGGCATGCTGCTGTCGAAACAGACCCGCCTGCTGGCGGCCTTCGATCACCGCGACATCTTCCTCGATCCCGATCCCGATCCGGCGACCAGCTGGGCCGAGCGCAGCCGCCTGTTCGACCTGCCCCGCTCGTCCTGGCAGGACTATGACGCAAAGACGATCTCGAAAGGCGGCGGGGTCTTCTCCCGCAGCGAAAAGTCCATTCCGCTGACACCCGAGGTCCGGGCCATGCTGGACATCGAGGAGGAGGCCCTTGATCCGCAAAGCCTGATCCGGGCGATCCTCAAGGCCCCGGCCGAGCTGCTCTATCTGGGCGGTATCGGCACCTATGTGAAATCGGTGCACGAAACCGATGCCCAGGTCGGCGACAAGACCAATGATCCCCTGCGGGTCAATGCCGAAGACCTGCGGGTCAAGGTGGTCGGCGAGGGCGCCAATCTGGGCCTGACCCAGGCTGCCCGCATCGCCTTTGCCCTCAAGGGTCGCGACGAGGGCGGCGGTCGCATCAATACGGACGCCATCGACAATTCGGCCGGCGTCGACACCTCCGACCACGAGGTGAACATCAAGATCCTGCTGGGCTCCGCCATCATGTCGGGGGCGCTCAAGCCCGCCGACCGCAATCTCCTGCTGGCCGAGATGACCGAAGAGGTCGGCCACAAGGTACTGGCCCACAACTATGACCAGACCCTGGCCCTGACTCTACAGGCCGACGAGGGTGTGGGTGCGCTCGATTCCCAGCAGGGCTTCATGCAGTTGCTGGGGTCACGCGGACGCCTGGACCGGCGGGTCGAGGGTCTTCCCGACGATGTGCGCATCGCCGAGATGAAGGCCATCGGCCAGGCCCTGACCCGGCCCGAGATCGCGGTGCTGACGGCCTATTCCAAGATCGAGCTGTTCGACGAGATCGTCGCCTCGACGGCCCCGGACGACCCCTTCTTCCGGGACACCCTGGCCCAGTATTTCCCCGAGCCGCTGGCGCGGTTCGGGGACGAAATGCAGTCCCACCGTCTACGCCGCGAGATCATCGCCACGGTGCTCAGCAACCAGATTGTCAATCTGGCGGGGGCCACCTTCCCCGAGCGGCTCAAGCGCAGCGCCGAGGTCGGGGCCGGGTCCATGGTCGTGGCCTTCGCCGCCGCCCGCCGTATCTTCCGTCTGGACGCGGCCTGGGACGCAGTGTCGGCCCTCGACCTCAAGGTGTCCTCGCCGGCCCAGATCGCCCTCTACCGCGAGATTTCCGCTGTCCTCCGGCGCCAGACCTTCTGGCTGTCGCGCCGCGCGCCGCTGTCGGGGGTCACCGTCGACAGTCTGATCGAAACCTATCGCCCGGTTGCCGACGCCCTGCTGTCCGAGGGCGGGGACGTCCTGTCCCGGTTCGAGCAGGGGCGGCTCGACGACCGCGTCCGGGGCTTTATCGCCCAGGGGATCCCGGAGGCCATGGCCCGCGAGGTCGCCTTGCTGCGGTCCCAGGTGGCGGTGGCCGATGTCGGCGATCTGGCGCGCGAGGCCGACTGGCCGGCACCGGCCATGGCGCGGTTGTACCATCAGGTCGGCGCCGCCTTTGATCTCGACCGTTTGCGCTTTGCCGCCGGACAGGTGCCCTCGGCCGACCATTTCGACCGTCTGGCGGTTCGCCGCCTGATCCAGGACTTCATGGTCGAGCAGATGGTGCTGACCCGGGCCGTGGCCCGGGCCTCGAACCCGGAGGTCGGTCGCAGCGAGGCGACCGCCGAGGCGGCCGTCGATGCCTGGATCGGTCACCGGCTGGAGGTCGTCGAGGCCATGCGGGCCTCGGTCGACGAGATCGAGCAGTCGGGTCAGGGGTGGACCTTCGCCAAATTGACCATCGCCAATGCCACGATCCGCGAGGTCGCCGCCTCGGCGGGCTAGGTTCCGCCGCCGGCCATCAAGGAGAGGGACATCATGCCGCGTAAATTCCTGGTGGTCGTCGATGACAGCCCCGAATTCGAGACCGCCCTGCGCTATGCCGCCCGCCGCGCCCGCTCGACCGGAGGACGCGTGGCTCTGCTGCGGGTCATCGGCCACGGATCGGATGCTCACTGGTCGGGCGTCCGCGACGAAATCGACCGACAGTTGCGCGAGGAGGCCGAGGCGCTCCTCATGCGGCTGGGGGAAGAGGCGGCCGATCGCTCAGGCGCACCGCCGCTGTTCCTGATCGAGGAAGGGGATCCGCTGGCGGCCCTCCGCAAGGTCGTCGACGAGGACCCGGACATCAAGATCCTGATCCTCGCCTCGGGCGGTGGCGGCCGGGGGCCGGGGCCCCTGATCAGCGCGATCCTGAAACAGGGCTCGCTGGGCGGGCGCAAGCTGCCGGTGACCATCGTCCCGGGTGAGTTGAGCGACAGCGAGATCGAAGGCCTGGCATAAGGGTTGCGCCGCAATGGCGCGACGCGCGGCGTCTCGCGGCTTGAGCCCAGCCCTTGAATGCGTCGCGCGGCGGGCGCATGTCAGGCTCATGTTCATCCAGACCGAAACCACACCCAACCCCCGGGCCCTGAAATTCCTGCCCGGCCGCGACGTCTCACCCGACCGTACGCTGGAATTCCGTACGATCGACGAGGCGACGGCCTCGCCCCTGGCCGAAGCCCTGTTTGAACTGGAAAACGTCGCGGGCGTCATGCTGGGCGCCGACCACATCGCTGTCACGCGGGGTCCGGAGGGCCCGGACTGGTCCGAGATGAAGGCGCCGATCCTGGCGGCCATCATGGACCATTTCGTTTCGGGCCGTCCGGTGCTGAACGAGGGTGCCGCCGGCGAGTCGACCGGCGACGGCGCCGAGGACACCGAGATCGTTCAGGAGATCAAGGCCCTGCTCGACAGCCGTATCCGGCCCGCCGTGGCCCAGGACGGCGGCGACATCCTGTTCGACTCCTTCGACGAGGCCACCGGCCTTCTGACCCTGCGGATGCGAGGGGCCTGCGCCGGCTGTCCGTCCTCGACGGCGACGCTCAAGGCCGGGGTAGAGCAGATGATGCGCCACTACATCCCCGAAGTGACCCAGGTCGAGCAGACGCTCTGATCCCGTCCAACTTTTTCGTCGCCCTGTGTGCGTCGCGTGGTAAACCGGGACCATGCGATTGTCTGCGTCATCCGATGAGGTGAAGGCCCGAATGCAGGCCGAACTGGCCGCCCTGGGCGAGGCTCTGGCGCGTTTGCGCCATGCGAGCGGCCTCAGCCAGGCCGAGGCGGGCGACCGGGTCGGCATGACCGGGCAGGGGTGGGGACTCTATGAGGCGGGCAAGCGCGCCGGCCTCTTCCGGCCGGACATCCAGACCCGGCTTACCGCCGCACTGGGCGCCACGCCCGAAGCCCTGTCGCTGGAGCGAGGGACGCCGCCGTCTCCACCCAGCGCCGGTGAACAGCGGGTCAGTGGGGTGGAGGCGAGAGCGGCAGCTTTCAAGCCCGCCGAAGTTCCGGTTTCCCCGGAAAATGAAACCTTCACGTTTCCGGTCCAGACCGAAGAGGTCTGGCCGTGGGCGTCCAGTGGCGTGGTTCTGGTCTGCGATCCGGCACGCTGGCCGCGCCGGGGACAGGGCTGTGTGATCGAGACCGCCGATGGCGAAATCCGGATCCGGCTGTTCGATGGCGCCGACCGCGACTTCCTGTTTCTGAAAGGCGGGTCCGGCGGGCTGGACCAGTCCGAGCGCCTTGCCCGTCCGGAGGTCCTTCGGCTGGCCACGGTGGTCTCGCGCAACGAAACATGAAACACTTGCATTTCATTCACCGCCGCCGTATGAAACAAAATCAATTCTGCGAAACATCCGTGATGGAGGTTCCGGGTGGCCCGTCAAACGCAACGCCTCACCAGCCGCGAGGGGACGCCGGTGGATGCCTGGGTCGGAACCCGGATTGCCGCGCGTCGTCAGGCGCTGGGCCTGTCCCAAACGGCCCTCGCCGGGCGCGTGGGCGTCAGCTTCCAGCAGATTCAGAAATACGAGACCGGTATCAATCGCATCTCGGCCTCGCGCCTGCACCAGATCGCCCTGGCACTGGGCGCCGAGCCGGGCAGCTTCTTTCCCGCGCTAGATCCTTCCTCGACGCAGGGCGAGGGGCCGGCCGCCACCCGGCCCTCGGCCGGCTCGCCCGCCGCGCGGCTGGCCGAGGCCATCTCCCGCATTCCCCGGCGCAAGGCGCGACAGGCCCTGATCGTTCTGGCGGAATGCCTCGCCGAACCGCCGGGCGCTCAACCCTGAACCTCCGGGGGCATGCATGACCCTGCTGGTGCTGGATACGGCCCAGGGCCTGTGCACCGTCGCCCTCGGCCAAGAAGGCCGGGTGATCGCGTCACGGTCGGAGCCCATGACGCGCGGCCATCAGGAGCGGCTGCCGGTTCTGGTCGAGGCCGTGCTGGCCGAGGCCGGCATTCTTGCGTCCGCGCTCGAGGTTGTCGCGGCCACGCGCGGGCCGGGCTCCTTCACCGGTCTTCGCGTCGGACTGGCCTTCGCCCAGGGACTGGCCGCCGCGACCGGCGCCCGCCCGGTCGGCCTGTCGTCGCTCGATGCGCTGGCGGTTCAGGCGCATCTGGTCGAACCCCCCAGCCCCTCCCCGATTGCGGCCGTGATGGATGCCCGTCGCGGACAGGTCTATCTGGCGCTCTGGGGGGCCGTCGATGGTTCCGGCGAGACTGACCCCGCGCTCTCCCGCGCCCCGATGCAGGCCGCCGGGGCCGTGACGATCGAGGATGCAACCGCCCTGCTGAACACATCCAGCCCCGAGATGCGGGTGATCGGCAGCGGCGCACACCTGCTCACACCCGCATCGTCGGACGCAGGGCACGCCGAAGGCCCCGGTCCGGAAGCCCTTGTCCATCTGACAACGATCCGTGCCGCGCAAGCGGCCCCGACCGGCCTCGAACCTCTCTATCTCCGCGCCCCCGACGCCACGCCGCCCACGCGCCTGCCGGGCCAGCCCCGACCGGACCGCGCGTGAAGGTCGACCCGGCCCGTCTGGCGGCGATCCATGCCCGGGCCATTACCCCCGCCTGGAGCGAGGCGGCCCTCCGCGACCTGCTGGATCAGCCCGGCGTCTGGGCCGAAGCGGAGGCCGACGGCTTTATCCTCATGCGTCAGGCGGGCGACGAGGCCGAGGTCCTGACGCTTGCCGTCCTGCCCGAAGCGCGGCGGCGCGGGCGCGGCCTCGCCCTGATGCAGGCGGCGCTCGCCACCTGCCGCACCCGGGGGGTCAGCGACGTCTTCCTCGAGGTCGCCGCCGACAATGATGCCGCCCAGGCGCTCTATCGCGCCATCGGCATGGTCGAGGGCGGACGCCGGCGCGGCTACTATGCCCGCAGCGAGGGTCCGGCGGTCGACGCCCTGATTCTCACTCTCAACTTGGGCGGGGCGCTTCCCTAGAGCCCGCCAAGGCCCTATTCTTTGCCCATGGACCGGATCGAGAAACTTTGCGCCGACCGCGGCATGCGGATGACCGAGCAGCGGCGCGTGATCGCGCGGGTGCTG
>JAHJYN010000137.1 GCA_018826885.1 Alphaproteobacteria bacterium
CCGCTGCCGACCCTGATCGAAAAGTTCACCGTGAACCGCTCGCCGCACGTCGACAAGAAGTCGCGCGAGCAGTTTGAAATCCGCACGCACAAGCGTGTCCTCGATATCGTCGACCCCACTCCGCAGACTGTGGACGCGCTCATGAAGCTCGACCTGTCCGCCGGCGTGGACGTCGAGATCAAGATTTAAGAAGAAGAGGCGGGATCCGATGCGCAAAGACGCGCAAAGAACGGGCGTGATCGCCAAGAAGCTGGGAATGACGCGTATCTTCGCTGAAGATGGCGCGCATGTCCCTGTGACCGTGCTGCAACTGGATGGTTGCCAGGTCGTGGGTCAACGCACGCAGGAGCGGGACGGCTATGTCGCCCTGCAGCTGGGTGCCGGTGCCCGCAAGGCCAAGCGCACCAACAAGGCGCAACGCACGGTGTTCGCCAACGCTGAGGTCGAGCCCAAGCGTATCGTCAGCGAGTTCCGCGTGTCGGAAGACGCGCTGCTCGACGTCGGTGCCGAGCTGTCGGCGGACCACTTCATCGCCGGTCAGACCGTGGACATCCAGGGCCAGACCATCGGTAAGGGTTTTGCCGGTGCCATGAAGCGCTGGAACTTCGGCGGTCTGCGGGCCACCCACGGCGTCTCGGTCTCGCACCGTTCGCACGGTTCGACGGGTAACCGTCAGGACCCGGGCAAGACCTTCGCCGGCAAGAAGATGGCGGGTCACCTGGGTCAGGAAACCGTCACCCTGCAAAACCTGACTGTGTTCCGCGTCGATGCGGACCGCGGCCTGATCCTGATCAAGGGCGCTGTCCCGGGTCACGACGGCAGCTACGTCAAGGTTCGCGACTCCATCAAGAAGGCCCGTCCGGCCGACGCTCCGTTCCCCGGTGCCGTGAAGTCTTCGGGCAAGGCTGCTGCTGAGGCGCCCGCCGAGACCCCGGCCGAGGACGCCCCCGTCGCCGAAACCACAGAAGGCGGTGAAGCGTAATGAAGCTCTCGGTCATCAAACTCGACGGCAAGGCCTCGGGCGATGTGGAGCTGTCGGATGCCGTGTTCGGCATCACCGACATCCGCGGCGACCTGCTGGCCCGCTATGTGAACTGGCAACTGGCCAAGCGCCGCGCCGGTACCCACAAGGTCCAGACGCGCAACGAAAACTCGCGCACCGGCAAGAAGATGTACAAGCAGAAGGGAACCGGCGGCGCTCGTCACGGTTCGCGTCGCGCCCCGCAGTTCGTCGGTGGTTCGCGCGCCTTCGGCCCGGTCGTTCGCGACCACGGCTTCTCGCTGCCCAAGAAGGTCCGCGCCCTGGCCCTGCGCCACGCCCTGTCGTCCAAGGTCGTCTCGGGCGACCTGATCGTGGTCGACAGCGTCTCGGTCAAGGAGCCCAAGACCGCCAAGCTGCGCGAGCAGTTCGGCAAGCTGGGCTGGACCAAGGCCCTGATCATCGCCGGTCCGGAAGTCGATGTCGGCTTCGGTCTGGCGGCGCGCAACATCCCGCACATCGACGTGCTGCCGAACGCCGGCCTGAACGTCTATGACATCCTGCGGGCCGACAAGCTGGTGCTGACCAAGGCCGCCGTCGAGGCGATCGAGGCGCGCTTCTCTGAGAAGGAGGCCGCATAATGGCCGGCGCTCAACCCACAGCCAAACACTACGACACGATCCTCTCGCCGATCATCACCGAAAAGGCGACGATCCTGTCCGAGCAGAACAAGGTCGTCTTCCGCGTGGCCGGTACGGCCACCAAGGACGAGATCGCCGCGGCGGTCGAAAGCCTGTTCAAGGTCAGCGTCGTCAAGGTCAACACCCTGGTTCAAAAGGGCAAGACCAAGCGTTTCCGCGGCATCATGGGCCGTCGGGTGGACATCAAGAAAGCGATCGTGACGCTGGCCGACGGCCAGTCCATCGACGTTACCACGGGGCTCTGAACCGATGGCTCTGAAGACATATAATCCGACGTCGCCGGGCCGCCGCGCCCTGGTGCTGATCGACCGTTCGGAGCTCCACAAGGGGCGTCCGGAGAAGTCGCTGACCGAAGGCCTGACCAAGTCCGGCGGTCGTGGTGCCGGTGGTCGTATCGCCGTCCGCTTCCGCGGCGGTGGTGCCAAGACCCTGTACCGCAAGATCGACTTCAAGCGTCGCAAGTTCCAGTCGGCCACGGTCGAGCGTCTGGAATACGATCCGAACCGCACCGCCTTCATCGCCCTCATCACCTATGAGGACGGCGAAAAGGCCTACATCATCGCGCCGCAACGCCTGAAGGCGGGTGACACGGTGGTCGCGGGTGAGAAGACCGACGTGAAGCCGGGCAATGCCATGCCGCTCCGTTCGATGCCGGTGGGTACGATCATCCACAACATCGAGATGAAGCCGGGCAAGGGCGCCCAGCTGGCCCGTTCGGCCGGTGCCTATGCCCAGCTGGTCGGCCGCGATGCCGGCTACGCCCAGATCCGTCTGGGTTCGGGCGAGCTGCGCATGGTTCTGGACGGCTGCATGGCCACGGTGGGCGCGGTGTCGAACCCCGACCACATGAACCAGAACCTCGGCAAGGCCGGTCGCAAGCGCCACATGGGCTTCCGTCCGCACGTCCGCGGTGTTGCCATGAACCCGATCGACCACCCGCACGGTGGTGGTGAAGGTCGGACCTCGGGTGGCCGGACGCCGGTCACGCCCTGGGGCAAGGACACCAAGGGCACCCGCACCCGCAAGAACAAGGCCACGGACAAGTACATCATCCGTAGCCGCCACGTTAAGAAGGCTCGCTAAAGATGGCCCGCTCCTCCTGGAAAGGCCCGTTTGTCGACGGGTATCTGCTGAAGAAAGCCGAGACCGCGCAAGCGTCGGGCCGCAAGGATGTGATCAAGACCTGGTCGCGCCGGTCCACCATCCTGCCGCAGTTCGTTGGCCTGACGTTCGGTGTTCACAACGGCATGAAGCACGTGCCGGTGTCGGTCTCCGAAGAGATGGTCGGCATGAAGTTTGGCGAGTTCTCCCCGACCCGGTCGTTCCCGGGCCACGCGGCGGACAAGAAGGCCAAAAGGAAGTAACGGATGGCCCAGACCAAAAATCCCCGTCGCGTGTCGACGACCGAGGCCCGCGCCAAGCTGGTCAACGTCCGCATCAGCCCTCAGAAGCTGAACCTGGTCGCCCAGTCGATCCGTGGCCTGCCGGTCCAGAAGGCGCTGAACGAGCTGGAATTCAGCCGCAAGCGCATCGCGACCGACGTCCGCAAGGTCCTGTACTCGGCCGTTTCCAACGCCGAGAACAACCACAACCTGGACATCGACAACCTGATCGTTGCCGAGGCCTTCGTGGGCAAGAACCTGGTGATGAAGCGTTTCGCGAGCCGCGCTCGTGGTCGTTCGTCGCGTATCCTGAAACCGTTCAGCGAGATCACCATCGTGGTCCGTGAAGCCGGCGAGGCCGCCTGATGGGTCAGAAAATCAATCCGATCGGGCTCCGGCTCGGTGTCAACCGCACCTGGGACAGCCGCTGGTTCGCCGGCGGCCAGGAATACGCCAAGCTGCTCCACCAGGACCTGAAGCTGCGCGAGTGGCTGCGTGAGCGCCTGTCGGGTGCCGGCGTGTCGCGGATCATCATCGAGCGTCCGCACAAGAAGTGCCGCGTGACGATCTATGCCGCCCGTCCGGGTGTCGTGATCGGCAAGAAGGGCGCCGACATCGAGAAGCTGCGCAAGGACATCGCCGCCATGACGGACGGCGAGGTTCACCTGAACATCGTCGAGGTCCGCAAGCCGGAAGTCGATGCCCAGCTGATCGCCGAGAACATCGCCCAGCAACTGGAACGCCGCGTGGCCTTTCGTCGTGCCATGAAGCGCGCCATGCAGTCGGCGATGCGTCTGGGTGCCAAGGGTGTCCGGATCAACGTCTCGGGTCGTCTCGGCGGCGCCGAAATCGCCCGGATGGAATGGTACCGCGAAGGCCGTGTGCCGCTGCACACCCTGCGCGCCGACATCGATTACGGCGTGTACGAAGCCAAGACCACCTACGGCATCATCGGTGTCAAGGTGTGGGTCTTCAAGGGTGAGGTGCTCGAGCACGACCCGATGGCCCAGGACAAGCGTTGGGCCCAGGAAGCTGCCGGTCCGTCGTCGAATGAAGGCCGCGAGCGTGGCCCCCGCGGTGATCGCGGTCCGCGCCGTGACCGGGGACGTGAGAGCTAAGTCATGCTGCAACCGAAGAAGACCAAATACCGCAAGGCCTTCAAGGGCCGCATCCATGGCTCGGCCAAGGGTGGTTTCTCGCTGAACTTCGGCTCCTACGGCCTGAAGACGCTGGAGCCGGAACGCATCACTGCGCGTCAGATCGAGGCGGCCCGCCGCGCGATCACCCGCCAGATGAAGCGTCAGGGCCGCGTCTGGATCCGCGTCTTCCCGGACGTGCCGGTTTCCGGCAAGCCGGCCGAAGTCCGCATGGGTAAAGGCAAGGGCGCCGTGGACCACTGGGCGGCGCGCTGCCACCCGGGCCGGATCCTGTTCGAAATCGACGGCGTGCCGGACGACATCGCCCGCGAGGCGCTGCGCCTCGGTGCCGCCAAGCTGCCGGTCCGCACCAAGGTGGTTACCCGCCTGGATGCCGGCATCGGCCAAACGGAGCAAGCGGCATGACCAAGATCGCCGACCTGCGGGCCCTGACGCCCGACCAAATGTCTGAAGAGCTGCTCAAGCTCAAGAAGGAACAGTTCAACCTGCGCTTCCAGGCGGCCACCGGCCAGCTGGAAAAGACCCACCGTGTGGGTGAAGTGCGCAAGGACATCGCCCGCATCTCGACGCTTCTGCGCCAGAAGCAGGCAGCGGCTTAAAGGAACGAAGATGCCGAAACGAATTCTCGAAGGCGTGGTCGTCTCCGACAAGGGCGACAAGACTGTCGTCGTCAAGGTCGAGCGCACGCTGCTGCACCCGGTCCTGAAAAAGACCGTCCGTCTGTCCAAGAAGTATCACGCCCACGACGAAGCGAATGCCCTCAAGGTCGGTGACCTGGCCCGCATCGTCGAGTGCGCCCCGAAGTCCAAGCTGAAGCGTTGGGAAGTCGTCGCCGACTCCCAAGCCTCGGCTTCGTAATAGAGAAGGATCGGATCCCATGATCCAGATGCAAACTAACCTGGAGGTGGCCGACAATTCGGGCGCTCGCCGGGTCATGTGCATCAAGGTGCTGGGCGGCGCGAAGCGTCGCTACGCCTCGGTTGGTGACACCATCGTCGCCTCGGTCAAGGAAGCGATTCCGCGCGGCCGGGTGAAGAAGGGTGACGTCGTGCGCGCCATCGTCGTCCGGACGGCCAAGGACATCCAACGCAAGGATGGCTCGGTTATCCGCTTCGACAAGTCGGCTGCTGTGATCGTCAACAAGCAGAACGAGCCGGTCGGCACCCGCATCTTCGGCCCGGTTCCGCGCGAGCTGCGCGCCAAGAACCACATGAAGATCATCTCGCTGGCTCCGGAGGTCCTGTAACCATGGCCGCCAAGATCAAATCGGGCGACACCGTCGTCGTCCTGGCAGGCAAGGACAAGGGACGCACCGGCAAGGTGCTGAAGGTTCTGCCGACCGAAAATCGCGTCGTCGTGCAAGGCATCAACATGGTTCAGCGCCACACGCGCCCGACCCAGGCTGATCCGCAAGGCGGCATCAAGAACAAGGAAGCCTCGCTTCACCTGTCGAACGTCGCGATCGCTGACGCCAACGGCAAGGCGACCCGCGTGGGCTTCAAGGTGGAGAACGACCAGAAGGTTCGCTTCGCCAAGACGACGGGAGACGTCATCTGATGGCCGACACCAAATACACGCCGCGCCTCAAGGGCGAGTACAATGACCGCATTCGCGCGGTGATGGCCGAGAAGTTCGGCTACACCAACCCGATGCAGATGCCCAAGCTGGACAAGATCGTCCTGAACATGGGTATCGGTGAAGCCGTGGCCGACTCCAAGAAGGCGAACGCCGCCCTCAAGGACCTGACCGCGATCGCCGGCCAGAAGGCCGTGCCGACCAAGGCCCGTAACTCCATCGCCGGCTTCAAGCTGCGTGAAGGCATGGTCATCGGCGGCAAGGTCACGCTGCGCGGCGACCAGATGTACGAGTTCCTGGACCGGCTGATCACGATCGCGCTGCCGCGCGTGAAGGACTTCCGCGGCCTCAAGGGCACCTCGTTCGACGGTCGTGGCAACTATGCGATGGGCCTCAAGGAACACATCGTGTTCCCGGAGATCAACTACGACCAGATCGACCAGATGTGGGGCATGGACATTATCGTCTGCACCACGGCCAAAACGGATGAAGAGGCCAAGGCTCTCCTCACCGAATTCAAATTCCCGTTCGTGAACTGAGCGGGAAAGGAAAAGCACAATGGCTAAGAAAAGCGCCGTAAACCGGAACGAGCACGTCAAACAGCTTGTTGCGAAGTATGCCGCGAAGCGGGCCGCCCTCAAGGCGACCGCCAACGATGAATCGCTGCCGCTGGAGGAACGCTTCGAAGCGCGCCTCAAGCTGGCCGCTCTGCCGCGCAACTCCGCGCCCAGCCGTATCCGCAACCGCTGCGAGGTGACGGGCCGTCCGCGCGCCTATTATCGCAAGCTCAAGATGAGCCGTATCGCGCTGCGCGAACTGGGCAACAAGGGTCAGATCCCCGGCCTGACCAAGTCGAGCTGGTAAGGGGAAAAACGCCATGATGATCAACGATCCCCTGAGCGACATGATCGCTCGCATCAAGAACGCCGCGACCCGCAAGCGTTCCAAGGTGCTCACCCCGGCCTCGCGTCTGCGTCAGCGCGTCCTCGACGTGCTGAAAGACGAGGGCTACATCCGCGGCTATTCGCTGGTTCAGAACCCCGGCGAGTTTCCGCAGTTCGAGATCGAGCTGAAGTACTTCGACGGCCAGCCGGTCATCGCCGAGATCAGCCGCGTGTCCAAGCCGGGCCGCCGCGTCTACTCCGCGATCACCGACCTGAAGCCGATCAAGAACGGCCTCGGCATCTCGATCCTTTCGACTTCCAAGGGCGTCATGTCTGACACGGCTGCCCGCGACGCCAACGTCGGCGGCGAAGTCCTCTGCAGGGTCTACTAAGATGTCCCGTATCGGTAAAAGAACCATCGCCGTCCCGAAGGGTGTGACCGTCAACATCGACGGCCAGACTGTTTCGGTGAAGGGCCCCAAGGGCGAGCGCTCCTGGACCGTGGCCGAAGAGATCGAGGTCACCCAGGGTGACGACGGTCTGAACCTGGCGATCCGCGAGGACAACCAGCGTTCGCGGGCCATGTGGGGGCTGTCGCGCACCCTGGTCGACAACATGGTCGTCGGTGTCACCGATGGCTTTGAACGCACCCTGGAACTGGTCGGCGTCGGCTATCGCGCTGCGCTGAAGGGCCAGTCCCTGTCGCTGCAACTCGGCTTCTCGCACGAGGTCGACATCGATCCGCCGGCCGGCATCACCTTTGCCGTGCCCAAGCAGACCGAAGTGAAGATCTCGGGCAATGACAAGCAGGCCGTCGGTCAGATCGCCGCCGTCATCCGCAAGCTGCGTCCGCCGGAGCCCTACAAGGGCAAGGGTGTGCGCTACGCGGGCGAGAAGGTCCGGCGCAAGGAAGGCAAGAAGAAGTAAGTCATGGCCACTACGCTCAAACAGAATGCCAAGCGTCGCTCCGAGCGCACCCGTCGTCGCCTCAAGGCGGTTGCGAACGGTCGCATGCGCCTGTCGGTTCACCGGTCGGACAAGAACATCTCGGCCCAGATCATCGACGACGCCAACGGCGTCACCCTGGTTGCTGCCTCTTCGCTGGAAGGCGAAAAGGGCAAGAAGCAGAAGGGCTCCGACACCGCCGCTGCGGCGCGTATCGGCAAGCTGATCGCCGACCGCGCCAAGGAAAAGGGCGTCACCGACGTCGTTTTCGACCGGGGCGGCTACATCTATCACGGTCGGGTGAAGGCGCTGGCGGATGCCGCGCGTGAAGCCGGCCTGAACTTCTAAGGAACCGCAGCATGGCGCATCAACCCCAACGCGGCGGCGGCGGCAACGATCGCAATCGTCGTGACAACCGCAACGCTCCCCAGGCCGATGGTCCGGATTCGGACATCATCGAAAAGCTGGTTCACATCAACCGCGTCGCGGCCACTGTGAAGGGCGGCCGCCGGTTCTCGTTCGCGGCCCTGATGGTCGTCGGTGACGGCAAGGGCCGTGTCGGCTTCGGTCATGGCAAGGCGCGCGAAGTGCCGGAAGCCATCCGCAAGGCGACGGAAGAAGCCAAGAAGACGATGATCCGCGTTCCGCTTCGCGAGAACCGCACCCTGCACCACGACGGCAACGGCCGTTGGGGCGCCGGCAAGATCATGGTCCGCTCGGCGCCTCCCGGCACCGGCGTGATCGCGGGCGGCCCGATGCGGGCCGTTCTGGAAACCCTGGGCGTGCAGGACGTGGTCGGCAAGTCGACCGGTTCGTCCAACCCGTACAACATGATCCGTGCCACCTTTGAAGCGCTGAAGGTCCAGTCCTCGCCGCGCCAGATCGCGTCCAAGCGCGGCAAGAAGGTTGCGGATCTGATGGGACGTCGCAATGACGGTGCCTCGGCGCCGGAAGCCGTCGAGAGCTGATCATGGCCAAGCAAGACACCTCCACCGTCACCATCCGCCAGACCGGCAGCCCGATCCGTCGCAAGTCGGATCAGCGCGCCACCCTGATGGGTCTGGGCCTGAACCGCATGGGTCGTGAATCGACCCTGGAAGACACTCCGGCCGTCCGTGGCATGATCGCCAAGGTCGCGCACATGGTCGAAGTGGTCGAGAAATAGGTTTCAGGCAGTAGGTCTTAGGCAGTAGGGGCGGTCAGAAATGATCGCCCCGTTCGCTTGCTTCCTACTGCCTATCTGCCTATTGCCTACTGCCTAAATAACCAGCCGAGTCCGCTGCTGCAGCGGGCGCTAGCACCCGAAAGGATCAGGCACATGAAACTGAACGAAATCCGTGACAACGAAGGCGCTCACAAGAAGCGCATGCGCGTCGGCCGGGGCCCCGGCTCCGGCAAGGGCAAGACCTCGGGCCGCGGCGTCAAGGGTCAGAAGTCGCGGACGGGCGTCAGCCTGCTGGGCTTCGAAGGCGGCCAGATGCCGCTGTACATGCGCATGCCCA
>JAHJYN010000138.1 GCA_018826885.1 Alphaproteobacteria bacterium
CTGGACGGGGACGACCGGTCGCGCATGCCGGTCGAGATGCTGCCGGAAGGCTGGCAGCGCACGGGCCGCAACTCGCTGTGCCCCTGCGGCTCGGGCCGCAAGTTCAAGCACTGCCACGGAAGTTTGATCTAGGATGATCGTCACCCTCGGACTTGATCCGAGGGTCGGTCCGGGCAGGCGGATGGCGTCGAGGGCGACACCGATCCTCAGGTCAAGCCCGAGGATGACGGCTCAGGAGGAACGGCATGACGACGGCGCGCAAGGATCTGTTCACGCGGGCGCTGGCAGCGGCGCCGGGGCGGCTGCATTTCGCGGCGCACAGCCATCACCTGTGGCCGGATGCCAGTTTCGACGGTCAGGTCGAGGCCTGGAATGACGGCGTGCGGCTGGCCGACAAGAAGTGGGACCGGGTGTTCGGCGAGGTCGTGCCTGAGTCACAGGGCCATGTGGCCAGCGAGCTGTCACTGCCCGACCCCGAGACGGTGGTGTTTGCCCTGAACACGCATGACTTCCTGATCCGGATCGTCTCGGGCATGCAGGGGCGGCCCGTTCGCATTCTGACAACCGGGGGCGAATTTCATGCCTTCCGGCGTCAGGCCGAGCGCTGGGAAGAATCCGGACAGGCGGTGGTGACCCGGGTGTCCCCCGATCCGGTCGAGACGCTGGGCGAGCGCTATCTGGAGGCGGCCCGGTCGGGGGATTTCGACCTGTTCGTCATCAGCCAGATCTTCTTCCGCACCGGCCAGGTGTTCGACGGCCTGGAAGCGCTGGCGGACCTGTGCCGTCCGGAAGGCCCGTGGGGCATTGTCGACGGCTATCACGGCTTCATGGCGACGCCGACGGACCTGTCAGCAGTGGCGGACCGACTGTTCTATGTCACCGGCGGCTATAAATACGTGATGGCGGGCGAGGGGGCAGGGATCCTGCACGCGCCGCCGGGCTATTGCGAGCGGCCGGAGATCACCGGCTGGTTCGCCGAGTTCGGCAATCTGATGGGCCCGCCCGAGGGCGTGCGCTATCGCGGCGATGCCGGGCGGTTCTGGGGCGCGACCTTCGATCCGACGCCGCTCTACCGCTTCAATGCAGTGCGCCGGATGCTGGCGGCCGAGGGACTGACCACGCCGGTCATCACCCGGCATGCGCTGGCCCGGCTGGCGCAGTTCCAGACCTCCATCGGCGAGGGGCGTTGCGGCCTGCTGGGCTCGGCCGAACTGGTCAATCCGATCGCGGGGGCGCCCGGCAACGACCTGCCGACGCGGGCGCGGTTCCTGGCGATCCGCCACCCCGAGGCCCAGGCCTGGCGCGCGCGCCTGCTGGAGGCGGACATCGTGACCGATGTGCGCGACGACATCATCCGGTTCGGCTTTGGCCTGTACCAGGACGAGGACGACGTCGAGCAGCTGATCGCTGGCTGCGCCCGGGTTCTGGCCCGCTAATTTGGCCGCCTGACCCTAGTAGAAGGTGGTGTCGTCCTGCCGCTGGGCCTTGGGCGCCGGCGGCGGCGTGGTGGGCCGTTTGGGCGCCGGCGGATTGGCGGCCGGGGGTGAGGCGTCGTCGCCCGCTTGCGGGGCGGTCTCCCCCTCCGGGATCGGCGGCAGGTCGGGATAGTCCAGCGGCGGGGTGCCGTCGGGCAGGGGTTCGGGCTCCAGACCCAGTTCGACAGGGACGTCGGCATCGATGCGGTCGGGTGCGCCCAGATCGTCGCGGATGAAGACCCAGGAGCGCGGATCGGTACAGGCACAGGCCTTGAGGAAGCCCTGCTGGTCGCGCCACAGGATCAGCGGATAGCGCGGCTGCAGGCCCGAGTTCCGCAGATAGCCGGTCAGGTCGGTGACGAATTTCTGCCCGGCGTCGACCACAGCGCTGCGAGCCAGATTGTCGTCGGCGGCGGGGATACCGGCGGCGGTCCAGCTGGCGGTCGGGGTGGCCGTCCAGCGCTCATAGAGAGACCAGTCGCGCGTCAGCCACAGCTCGGCGACCGTGGCGCGCTCGGCGGCGGTCGACTGCTGCATGCCCTCGCGGTCAGGGCGGGCGAACAGGATGAAGCGCACCTCGGCCCCGGCGGCCTTGAGCTTGGGCACTTCCTCGCGCTCATAGCGCTGCATGGCGGCGCTGTCGCGATAGCCAACGATGTAGACGGGCGAGCCGCCCCCTCCGCCCGAGATCCAGCCTGCCTCGTCCAGCAGGGTCTGGATGGATTCCTGGTCGCGCGAGACGGTGACCGGCTGGAACCGGGCGTAATAGGTCCAGTAGGCCCAGTAACCGCCACCGGCGATCAACAGGCCCACGAGGGCGGCCAGGGCGGACCAGACGAAGAAACGACGCATGCGGGGGAGCGCTCCGTGGACGTTAGGGATCGTACCCTAGCACCGTTCTGTCGGCATTTCGAAGACGGTTAAACGGATTCACCCCTCAGCGCCGTGGCCGGGGTGCGCTCAATTCTGCGGCGCCCGACCTGTGAACCGGCTGCCGGTCTGATTGATGCGGACGGTCTCTTCGGCGATCTCGCCGTTGCGGGTCTCATAGGCCATGATGTCCAGATCCAGCGCGTCCATCTGACCCGACAAACCCCGGCCCTCCAGCAGGGGCTGGCGGACGCGCGCCAGGATGGTCTCGGCAAAGGCGAGATTGGCCAGATAGTCCCCGCGAACGGGGACCAGACGGTCGCGCAGGCGCGTCAGATTGGCTGTGGCCATGGGGCGTTCCGCCTCGGCGGCCATATAGATGTGGGCCTCGGCCTGCTGCGCCTGCATGCAGGCGATCGCGGTCGAAAGTCCGGACGTCGCCTCATCCACGGCCTGCTGGCTGACGGCGACCGGCGGGTCGGTGTCATAGGAAAAGCTGATGCGGTAATAGGCGGTCACGCCATCGTAGAAGCACCCGGTAGCCAGCGCGATCGCCCGGTCGAAACTGCCCTCGGGGTACAGAACGGCCATCCCCTTGAGGCGGAGGGCCATCGATTCAGCCATGAAGACGACGGCATTCTGGGTCGAGGCCGCGCTGGCCTTGAACTTGGCCTCGTCGCCCGATTCCATCGCCCGGAACATGGTCTCGATATCGGCCAGCAGCCGATCCATTCTGCGGGCCTGATCAAGGGTCGAGGCGATCATCTGGTCGGCGACATAAACGTCCGGCGGATCCCCGGCCTCGGCAATCGGGGGAATGGCTGAGAGCTGAACCACAATGGCGCGCAACTGCTGACGTCCCTCCGCCAGCGACCGGTAGAGGGAGTCGATGGCGTCCACGACCTGATCGTCAGGGACCGTATCGACCCGTTCCATTTCGACGAGCACCCGGGTGAGCACGCCATCAACGACCTGGATGGAGGCGAGGGACGTGTTGACGCCGTCCATGACGGCTTCGTACTTGGCCACCGGAACCGACACCTGCGCGGCGACAGGTGTGGCGAGGGTCACCACGAGGGCGCACAGGCCCGCAACAACAAACCGGATCATGATGTCTCCCCAGCCCCGTGCCACGAAAGCGGCATGGAGCGGGGGTCGTCAAGCCTGTTCGCCTAGCCCATCGTCGGGATGACGAAGGAACTGTCGGCGTGTTCCAGATCGCTGTCGGGCCAGCGGGCGGTGACGGTCTTGACCTTGGTCCAGAACTTCACGCCTTCCATGCCGTGCTGGTTGGTGTCGCCGAAGGCCGAGCGCTTCCAGCCGCCGAAGGTGTGATA
>JAHJYN010000139.1 GCA_018826885.1 Alphaproteobacteria bacterium
CGCGAACCGATCGTGCGATCGAGGAAGTCCAGATAGGTTCGCCATTGGTGTAGCCCCCGCTCATTGCCCCGGATGCCGTGGCGCTGACCGGGATAGAGCATGGTCTCGAACGGAATGCTCTGGCCCTGCAGCGAGTCCAGCACGCGGGTGGTGTTTTCAAAGATGACATTGTCGTCGGCCATGCCGTGCATCAGCAGAAGGCGACCGGTCAGCTGGTCCAGCTGGCTCACCACGTCCGAGGCGGCATAGCCCTCGGGGTTGGCCTCCGGCGTCGACATGAAGCGCTCGGTATAGTGGGTGTCATAGAGGCTCCAGTCCGTGACCGGCGCCCCCGAAATGGCCGCCGCCAGACCCATCTCGGGCTCGGTCAGCATGTGCAGCGTCATGAAGCCGCCATAGCTCCAGCCCATGGCAGCGATCCGATCATCGTCCACGAAGGGAAGCGTTCTCAGATAGTTGGCAGCAATAACCTGATCTTCGATCTCAGGTTGCCCCATGGTCAGATAGAGGGCCTGTTTGAACTTCGTCGAGCGCTCGCCCTCGCCCCGGTTGTCGAGGCGGAAGACGACGTATCCGGCCTCAGTCAACAGTTGAGTGGTCGAGGCCTGCCAGCTGTTGCGCACGCCCCCGCCCGAGGGACCGCCATAGACCTGCATGACGACCGGGTAGGTCTTCGACGGATCAAAGCCCGGCGGCGTGGTCATCTGCCAGACCAGGGTCTCGCCCGCGCTCTCCAGCGTACCGAAGGTCGGGGTCTGGCGGCGCGAGACGTAGGGGAAGAAGGGGTGATTTTCGTCCAGCCGGTTTTCCTCGATCCAGCGCACGCGCGTGCCGTCGATCCGGTAGAGGGCCGATTGGGGCGGGGTCTCGAGATCCGTATAGTTGCCGACATAGGCGGTGCCGGTGGCGTTGACCGAGGCCGACCACCAGCCGCCGCGCGGGGTGACCTCGACCGGGGTGAGGGTCTCGTTCAGGCTGGCCCGGAACAGCTGTTGCTCGATCGGATATTCCTCGCCATCGCGCATCGAGGCCGTGAAGAAGACCTCGCCGGTCGCAAGGTTGACCCCGTCCAGCGCCTTGACGGCATAGTCGCCGGTCGTGATCGGCCGGATCAGGGTACCGTCGCGATCATACAGATACAGGTGCCGCCAGCCGCTTTCTTCCGACGACCAGATGAAGCGTCCGTCGGCCAGCGGCCGGAAATTGTGCGTCAGGCTTACCCAGGCCGGGCTGGTCTGGGTCAGGATCACCTGAGACTGACCCGTCGCCGGGTCGACCGTCATCAGGTCAAGGGTCTGCTGGTCGCGCGACTGGCGCTGGACGTACAGGGTCTGGCCATCGACCGACCAGGCCACGCGGGCCAGATAGATGTCGGCATTGTCGCCGAGGTCGACCTTGACCCGCTCGCCCGTCGTGCGGTCGTGCACATAGAGCTCGACGACGGCATTGGGCCGGCCGGCGCGAGGATAGCGCTGCTCGATCACACTGGCGCCGCCGCCGGTGATGTCGAGACGCGGCACCACATCGACGGTCGATTCATCGGTGCGCTGCAGGGCGATGTAGCGTTCGTCGGGGCTCCACCAATAGCCGGTGTCGCGGTCCATCTCTTCCTGGGCGATGAACTCGGCCGTGGCCCAGGTGATCAGGCCTTCGCCGTCCGTGGTCACAGCCATCTCGCGGCCGCTGGCCAGATCATAGACGACCAGATCCTGATCCCGCACCCACGAGACATAGTTGCCGTCCGGGCTGACCTTGGCATCGATCTCGTCGGCTTCGGTCTCGGTCAGGCGACGCACCGTCCCGCCCTCCCGCTCGGCCAGGAAGATGTCGCCCTCCAGCGGCGCCAGAATATAGCGCCCCTGCTGATCCCAGGCGTATTCGACCACGCCCCGCGCGCTGATCCGCATGCGCTCGCGCCGGGCCTTTTCTGCCTCGGACAGCTCCCCGGCGTCCGGCACCAGGGCGCGGGCGTCGATCAGTTTGAACGGCTCGCCGCCGTCGACCGAGACGGCCCACAGGTCCAGCACATCCACATCGTCCTCGCGTGAGCGCAGGAAGGCGACCAGCTGCCCATCGGGCGACAGGCTGACACCGCGCGCCACCGGCCCGTTCAGCGACGGGCTGGAGAACACCCGCTCGGGTGTCAGGATGGACGGATCGGCCGCCTCCTGGGCCTGGACCAGACCGGCCATGGCGGTCGCGGAAACAAGGGTGAGGGCGGAGACGGTGTGTCGAAGGGTCGAGGTTTGCATGGGCCGCACGCTAGTGCGGCTTTGCCGGATCGTCACCCCGGAAATGCATGCGGCAGACGGAACGTCTCACCCGGGTTTCGCTGGCGGGCGTCACGCTCTAGATAGGGCGGCAATGACCCAGACCCTTTCGTCCACCCCGGCCGATCCTGCCCCTGCCCGGCCGTCGCCCCACCATGCACTGAAGGTGCTGTCGGTGCACCACTGGACCGACCAGCTGTTCAGCTTCACCCTCGAGCGGCCCGAGGACTTCCGTTTCCGCTCGGGCGAATTCGTCATGATTGGCCTGCCGGGTGAGGATGGCGCGAAGCCCGTGCTGCGCGCCTACTCCATCGCCAGCCCCCACTGGGCCGGGGAACTGGAGTTCTTTTCGATCAAGGTGCCCGACGGGCCCCTGACCTCGCGCCTGCAGAAGATCCAGCCCGGCGATATGGTGCTGATGGGCAAGAAGCCGACCGGCACCCTGGTGCTGGACGCCCTGACCGGCGGCGAGCGGCTGTGGCTGATCGGCACGGGCACGGGCCTGGCCCCGTGGCTGTCGGTGGCCCGCGACCCGGACACCTACAGCCGCTTCGGACAGGTGATCGTCTGCCATACCGTGCGTCAGGTGGCCGATCTGGCCTATCGTGATTTTTTCACGGCGGGGATCCACGAGGATCCGCTGGTCGGCGACGAGGCCCGGGCCCAGCTGACCTACTATCCCACCGTCACACGCGAGCCGTTCGAAACGCCGGGCCGGATCACGGATCGCATCCGCTCGGGCGATGTGTTCGCTGACCTGCAGCTGCCCATCGGCTTTTCGCCCAACACCGACCGGGTCATGCTGTGCGGCTCCATGGCCATGATCAAGGAAGCCGGCGAACTGCTGGAGACCTATGGCCTGAAGGAAGGCTCGAACGCCGAGCCGGGTGACTATGTGCTGGAGCGCGCCTTTGTCGGATAGCATCCCCGTGGACCGTCGCACCGCGCCGGGCGACTGCACCTCCATGGCCGAGGTCCGGCAGGGCGTCGACGCGCTGGACCGGGCGCTGGTCGCCCTGCTGGCCGAGCGTCAGGGCTATATGGAAGCCGCCGCCCGCATCAAGCCGAGCCGCGACGTGGTTCACGACGAGGCCCGGATCGAGGATGTGGTGGCCAAGGTGCTGTCCGCCGCGCGCGACGCGGGTCTGTCGCCCGACATCGCCGAGCCGGTCTGGCGGCTGCTGATCGACCGCTGCATCGCCCACGAATTCGCCACCTGGGACCGGACGCGGGGTTAACTCCTCAGCCCCCGCAACATCAGTTCGTGCCGCCAGGCCGCGACATCGGCCAGCGCCACATCCAGCGCGTCGCGCACACGGTCCAGCAGGGGCGGCGCATCCCGCTTCTCTGCAGCCTCGGCCGCCGCACAGGCCTCGGCCAATGCCCCTGCCCCGATGCCTGCGGCCGCGCCCCGGACCGTATGGGCGGCGTCGCGCCAGCCCTCGTGCCGGACGTCCAGCAGTGGTGACCACAGGCCCGCCTGCTGGACGAACAGGGCCAGCACCTCCTCCGAGATGGTGTCATCGCCGCCGGTCATGGCCTCCAGCACGGCAAAGTCGACCGCTCCGCTCAGATCCCGTCGCGCCATGATGCCCTCTCCGACTCAGTGGGCGCAGCCTAACGCCGCAGGGGCCCGGGCGAAATCGGCCTTGCGTTCGCAGGAGCGAGACAGTATGTCCGGCCCCTTCGCGCAACCGGGCCCTGTCCCGGCTGGACGATACGGGTGATTAGCTCAGTTGGTAGAGCAGCTGACTCTTAATCAGCGGGTCGTAGGTTCGAACCCTACATCACCCACCATCGTTCCTCAGCCTGCGACACGATCGGTCTGAACCGGACGACAACGAACGACGGCGCCCTCGGCGGCGTCTGACCGGCCATCGGCCAGTGACCTCACCACCTTCGCCGCCGCGTCCAGCCCCTGATGCTCGACGATGCGGATCCACGGCGCGGCCGGGTCGATCACCCGCTCGAAGAAGGCCCGCTGGTCGGCGAAGAACCGCTGATAGAAGGCGGGCAGCGTCCCCCGCTCCCGGTGGGCGTCCAGACAGGTGGCGGCGAAGAAGAACCGGGGCTTCGGTCCGATCAGCTCAGGATCGTCCGTCGGGAGGGCCTCGCCCTGGGTGGAGCCGACCAGGCAGTCATAGGTCAGGTCGGCGCCGAACCGGGCGTGCACCCGCCGCCGCAGTCCGGGGTCGCCGGCCAGGTCCAGATACAGGGTCGGGACACCGGTCGACAGGCTTTCGACCTCATCATAGCCGCGGACGTCCTGATAGGCGCCTAGCCCCTCGACGAAGGCCCGGTTGCGCGCGCCGGTCAGGGCGACCAGACGGACGTCGTCTTCGGCCATACACCAGGCCGCGCCATAGGCCGTCTTGGACGAGGCGCTGGACACCACCACCTGTTTCGCTCCGAAGAAGTCGTGCTCGCGCAGGAAATCCACCACCGCATAGGAGGTGATGAACAACGGCCGGAACAGGACCTCCGGGTTCTCCAGCGCCACGTCATAGTTGGCGTCGGCCGCGCACAGCACATAGCGGTTGTAGATGTCGGGCACCGCCTTGCGCCACGGCGCGGCGTCGGCGAACCCGCCCTTGCTGACCTTCTCGGCCTGGACCAAAAGCCGGTCGGCCATGGGGAAATAGCCGAACACCCGCGCGCCCACCTCGACCCCCTCAGCGCGCGAGTCCACGACATCGGCAAAGCCCCAGACCGGCATCAGCCCATAGTCATCGCGACCGGTCGGGAAGACCTGCCAATAGCCGATGGCGTCGCCATAGGCCGCGTAGGTGATGTTGTTGGTGGTCAGCGAGAACCGGTCCAGCGCCAGCACCACCTCGCCCTCACCCGGCCCGGACGCAACGACGGACTCCAGCAGGGTCTGGCCGAAATCGGTCTTCCGGGTCATCAGCCGGCGGTTCAGATCAGACATGGGGCCCTCGTCAAACGATTCTGTGTCCGCCAAGACTAGCGAACAACGCGGTTGACGCAGGAGAAGGATCGGGACGCGCCCGTCTGCCGGGCGGCCTCGCCGACCCGCCGTCAGCGCACCTCTTGCCGATAGGGGTCGGACCCCTCCCCCGTATAGTACAGGGTGAAGCGCGTATTGGCCGGGATCCGGATCCGCTTGCCGGGCGTCGAGCCGTCGCCGACATTGCCGACCATGATATCGTAGCAGCCGGCCGAGACGTCCCAGCTGTAGGACTGGCCCGGGCGCACGACCACGCCTTCGGGCAGCCGGTCGAGGCCATAGGACGAGGCGTCACAGGTCGAGATCAGGATGGTGTCGAACGGCTGGCTCTGCGACCGGTTCTCGAAGGTGAACCGGGCCAGTGGCTCGCCCTCGCGGATGAGATCGCCGCCGGTGATCAGCGACATGCAACCGGACAGGGCCACGGCCACGCCCGCCGCCACTGCACCTGCCCTGAGATAGGTTTGAACCGTCATTTCAGCCTCCCTGCCATGAGCGAGGATGAAACGATCGGCCGCCGCCGCACACCTGTCGAAAACTGACGGTATGCGGCGGCCACAGCCCGCTAGTCGCGCGGGCCGGCGTTTTTGACGTACTGGTCCAGCCAGCGGGTCATTTCCCACAGGGTGTGCCCCACGGACTCGCGGGCGCGATAGCCGTGCGCCTCCAGCGGCAGGACCACATAGCGAACCGTCGCCCCGTGGCCCTTGAGCGCCGCATAGAAGCGCTCGGACTGGACCGGGAAGGTGCCGGAGTTGTCGTCCGCCTCGCCGTGGATCAGCAGGATCGGCTCATTGACCTGATTGGCATAGGTGAAGGGCGACATCTCCGTATAGGTGTCGGTCGCCTGCCAGTAGGTGCGCTGCTCGGCCTGGAAGCCGAACGGGGTCAGGGTGCGGTTATAGGCGCCCGAGCGCGCGATGCCGGTCCGGAACAGATCGGTGTGCGCCAGCAGGTTGGCCGTCATGAAGGCGCCATAGCTGTGGCCACCGACCGCGATCCGGTCGCGGTCAGCGACGCCCATTTCGACCACCGCATCGACGGCCGCAGAGGCCGAGGCCGATAGCTGTTCGATGTAGGTGTCGTTGGGCTCGGCCCCGTCGACACCGATGATCGGCATGGAGGGGTTGTCGAGGATGGCATAGCCCTGGGTCAGCAGGAACAGGTGGCTGGAACCCCCCGGCCGCACGAAGCGGTTGGCGGTGTCGACCACCTGGCCCGCCACGCTGGCATCGGTGAACTCGGCCGGATAGGCCCACATGATGAGCGGCAGGGGGCCGTCGCGGTCCTTGTCGTAGCCGGCCGGCAGATACAGGGTGCCCGACAGCTGGACGCCGTCCGCGCGCTCATAGGTGATCAGCTGACGGGTCACACCGGCCAATTGCGGGGCCGGATCGGGGAAGGCGGTCAGGGCCGTGCGGCTGCCGTCCGACAGATCGCGCAGCTGGATGTTGGCCGGCTCGGTCAGGGTCTCGCGACGGGTGACCAGCCGGGTGCCCTCGGCATCGAGGAAGCCGACCACGGTTTCGTATTCGCCGGAGGCCGAACGCCACAGCTCGGTCCGCTCGCCGGTCGCGAGGTCCATGCTGGCCACGAACGGGTATTCACCCTCACGCGTCGCCCCGGCGCCCGCCATGATGATGTCCGAGCCGTCGGCCGAGAAGCGGATCAGCGACCGCCCCTGACCATTGGGCTCGGTCACCGGGAAGCCGGGATCGTTGTAGCGGTCCTGATAGTTGCGATCGATCAGCTTGCGGCCCTCGCCCGGGTTCGACGGATCGACGACGAAGCGCATCTCGTGGCGGGTGTTGAACCACCGCGTGTTGACCAGGGCGACGTCCTCGCGGCCCCACTGGATGCCGGCATAGCGCTCGGGCAGGTCGATCAGGGTGGTCGGCGAACCGCTGAAGGGCGCGTCCAGCATCAGCACCCGATCCCGGGCGGCGACCTCATTGGCGGGATCGCCGCCGTCCAGAGCCTCGACCCAGACCAGGGTGGCGTCGGCGTCGGCCCGCCACTGGACCGAGCGCGGGCCAGTGGGCACGGCATCGAACGGCGTCGGCACATTGTCCCGCAGCGGTAGATCGGCGACCTCATGCACCAGTCGACCGTTCAGGTCCGTGACCACCACATCGGCGGGAAACAGGCGCGCGGGCACGACATAGCTGAAGGGCCGCTTGGCCACGGTCTGCAGGATAAATCGCCCGTCCGGCGACAAGGACGCGTCGAGGATCACGCCGGGCTGACCGATCCGCTTCGCACTGCCCTCCAGCGGCACCAGCATCAGCTGGCTGGTGAAATAGTGTTCGAACAGGGCCTCATCGCCCGGGCTGGACAGCAGGTCCTGATAGGTGCGGACCGGGGCCGCGCGCCCCATGCTTTCTTCAACGATCGGGCCGGACGGCGGACGGGTCACGTCGGGCGCCGCGCCGCGGCCTTCGGGAATGGCCCGGACCAGAAGGCCCGAGCTGTCAGGCAGCCAGTCAATGCCGGTACCGGAAGCGGCATTGATCACGGGGGCGGTCAGACGGCGCGCCTCGCGGCTTTCGACATCCACCACCCACAGGGCCAGGCCCTCGGGCTCATCCATCAGGAAGGCGATGCCGTTGCCGTCCGGAGACCAGCTCGGCGAGGTGAACCGTGCACCCTCGGGCAGCGCAACAGCCTCGGCCACGGCGCCATCCAGCCCCTTGAGGCTCAGCCCGGTCAGCCAGCTGACCCGGCTGTTGGCCGGACCGGTGTTGCGCGGATTGATGCGGTAGCCGCCCAGGCGCAGCATGGGCTCGGCCAGCTCCGAGATCGGCGCCAGATTCGACCGGTCAAACAGGGCCAGTGTGTCGCGGTCGGGGCTCAGGCTGGGCGCTGCGCTGGGCAGGGTGTCGAGGATCTGGGCGATCGGGGCCGGGGGTTGCTGATAGACGACGGGGTCGGTGGACGCCGCCTGCGCCAGCGCAGCCGAAGGGGCCATCGCGGCCAGCGCCATCGCCGGCACAGCAGTCATCACCGCCAGAGCCGAAAGTCCATTCATCCAGTGACGACGCCGCATGTGATCCACCCCGTTGAAGCGCCCCCAACGTGAGGGCCGCGCAAGCTAGGGGGCGGGGGTCGCGCGGGTCAAGCGCGCGATTGGCTCACGCAGGGTCCTGCCCGGGAAAACGGGCGTCGTGGGCGTCCTGATAGGCTTCGCGCATGGCCTGACGCGGGCGGTCTGCACCCAGTTGCGACACCTGAGCCATCCAGACATCGGCGACCTGCTGCACGGTGACAGTGAACCAGTTCGGCGCCTGCTGACGCGCCCAGTTCTGGAGGGACGCCCCGTTGAAGATGAGCATCACGACCGCCACGATCACGATCACCCGGCTGGTCCAGCGACGGTCGCGGGCCGCCAGGATCTCTTCGTCGGCGGGCGGCGGCGGCGGAAAGGCCATCCGCCCCAGGGCTTTCAGACGGCTTGGCCGCCCGGTCTCCAGCGGCAGGTCATGCGCATTGGCGCCGGCATTCCAGTCGCTGGGGGGATCGACCGGGTCCCCGGGCGTCCCGACAATCGAGGTTCCCTCCTCTCCGACCGGCGGAAAGCGCGACGGCGGCGGCTCCGGGAAGTCCGTGGGGAACGGATCAACGGGGTCATCGGGATGATCGGCCATGGTGCTCTACCCTCCCCTAGAACTGGAAATAGATGAAGGGGGCCACGCCGTCCGGGCGCATGGCCTCGACCAGCAGGAAGGCCGCCCCGACCAGCAGGCCGAGCGTCAGCGACGGCGCCGCCTTCAGCCTCAGCGCCAGCCCCTCGGCCGCGCGCGGCGGCAGCCAGTGCATGCCCAGACCGATGACGATCAGGCCCAGCATGAAGGGCGTGGTCACAGCCAGCGGCGCCATCCGTCCCAGCCCCTCGAGCATGGCCCAGGCGAGCGCGAAGGTCTCGGCCCGGAACAGGATCCAGCCCAGGCAGACGATGTGGAAGGTGACCAGCACCCCGACCACGGTCGGGACCACCTTTCGGCCGCCGAATGCCGCCCGGCCCAGCCGCTCGATGACCTGCACCCCCCCGTGCAGGGCGCCCCAGGCAACAAAGGTCCAGGCGGCCCCGTGCCACAGCCCGCCCAGCAACATGGTGATCATGACATTGAGGCTGGACGACCACAGGCCCTTCTTGCCCCCGCCCAGCGGCACATACAGATAGTCCCGCAGCCAGCTGGACAGGCTGATATGCCAGCGCCGCCAGAACTGCTGCATCGAAGACGCGCGGTAGGGCTGATCAAAGTTGCGCGGGAAGGAATAGCCCAGCAGCAGGCCGGTCCCGATGGCCATGTCAGAATAGGCCGAGAAGTCGCAATAGATCTGGACCGCATAGCCATACACGGCTGCGGCGATGTCGAGCGCCCCGTAGGCCGACGGGTCAAAGAAGACCGGATCGACCAGATTGACCGACAGCTCCGAGGCAACGATCGTCTTCTTGAACAGCCCCCAGACGATCAGAAGCAGACCCAGCGTCGCAGCCTCGCGCGTCAGACGTGGAGACTTGGCAAACTGCGGCAACAGATCAGAGGCCCTGATGATCGGGCCGGCCACCAGCTGCGGGAAGAAGCTCATCAGCAACATCACGTCGAGCAGGCTGTCGGCCGGCTCGGCCGTTCGCCGGTGCACGTCCACGACATAGCTGATGCCCTGGAAGGTGAAGAAGCTGATCCCGACCGGCAGCACAACCTGCAACAGGGGCAGGTCCCGCTCCCACCCAACCTGGGTCAGGAGGTCGGCCATCTGTGCGATGAAGAAGCCATAGTATTTGAAGAAGCCGAGGATCAGCAGGTTGATCACCACGCCCAGCGCCACCAGCCATTTGCGCTGTGCGGCATTGTCGTTGCGGGCGATCAGGGCCGCGACGCCCCAGTTCAGCGCCGCCGACAGGATCAGCAGGCCGACGAAGCGCCAGTCCCACTGGGCATAGAAGAACCAGCTGGCCAGCAGCAGAAACACCTTGCGGCGGCCGTTCTCGCGGTCGAGCGACCACGAGGTGAAATAGACGAACAGGAAGAAGACGCCGAAGGCGAGCGTCGGAAACAGCATCGATCAGTCTCCGCCCGTCCGGCTGGCGCGCCAGCCGTCATAGGTCGCCATCAGATCATCGGCGAGGATGTCGCCGAGCCACTCGGCCCCGATCGCCGAGAAATGCACCCGGTCGCCACGCATCAGAGGCTCACCCCCGCCTGCCAGTCGATCCGCCGAACATGCCCCGCCCATACGTCCGTACCAGTCCCAGAATGCCACACCCAAGTCCTCGGACACCCGGCGTTGCACATCCCGGACCAGTGCGAGCCCCGGCGGCGTCTGCCATTCGCCCTCGCTGCCACAGCTTTGTGACCAGCGTTGCGGACCCGCCGCCGTCTGACCGCGCCGCAGCCCGTCCGGCGCGCCCATGATCATCAGGGCCGCCTCAGGCGCCACCGCTCGCAGCCAGGCGATCCGGCCTCGCAGCACCTGCTCATAGGCCTGCGGATCGAAGTCGTCGTCGAAGCCTTCGTTGGTACCATAGGCCAGCAGGATCAGGTCGGGCGGATCCGCGCGCAGCTGGGCCTCGACGGTCGCGGCGTCGCGGGCTTCCAGATCCATCAGGGTCGACCCGACGACGCCGAGGTTCGACAGGCTGAGGCCCCCCTCGCCCCACAGCCGGGCATCGTCCAGCACCACGGGGGCCCCCACAGCCACAAGCGTCAGTCCCTCGGTGCCGGGCGCAAGGGCGACCTCGGTACAGACCGGCCCGGCGCCCTCCCGACGAAAATCGATGGCCTGCGGCAGGCCAATGTCGGGCACGATCTGCAGGGTGCCCCGGTCCGGTCCGGCCTGACCGCAGACGCCGATCGCGGTCAGGGTCACGCCCGGATCAAGGATGATCGACACATGGTCTCCGGCCTCCAGCCGCCCCTGCCCGCCCGCCAGCCCCATGGGCACCCGCGTGCCGCCGGCGATCAGGGGGGCGGGTAAATAGCCGGCGCCGGTCGCCGAGACGCTCACCTGACGCGGGGCATAGCCGGCATAGGGCAGTCCCGGCGGCAGGATCCCGCGCCCCCCCCGCCCGAAGCGGGCCTGAAGGCGGCTGCGCACCTGACCGCTGATCTGGTCGCCCGCCGTATGACTGTCGCCGATCTGCAGGATGTGAAGGCGCCCCGCCCCCCGACCGCCCGAGGCCTCCAGCTTCAGAAATGCGGGGGCCAGGAACTCCGCGCCGCAGATCGGTGTGCCACAGACCGTGTCACCCGGAGCAGGCCGCTCGACCGGCAAATACGGGGTCTGGGCGCGGCAGGCCGACAGGCCCACCGTCAGGGACAGGATCACAGCTGCCGTAGCGGCCCGGACCATCATGGATCAGGGCGTGGCCGTAGCGGCCTCGGCCTCTGCCACGCCCAGATCGGCCTTCAGCCGGTCGGCCACGGGATCGGCCATGCGCAGATAGCCACTCATGCTCATGTGGATGCCGTCGCCCGCGCGCATCAGGCGGCGGCGGCCGTCCGCATCGCTCAGATAGGCCTCATAGCCGCCTGCCTCGTTCGACGTCAGGGCGACGGTGTCGAAATACGGAACGCCGAGGGCCGTCATGCGCGCCTCGACGACGTCGTTGATGATCGTCATCCGCCCGTCAAAGCCGCTGCTCTTCATGCGGGGCAGGCCGACCCAGTAGACCTCGGCGCCGCGTGACCGCATCAGCTCGACCAGATTGTCGACCCGCTGGGCATAGGCGGCCTTCCAGCCATCGCTGCCAAACGGATGAATCTGACCGTCGATGACGATCGCCTGGGCGTCATTGGTGCCGAACAGGACGATGGCGACATCGACCGGCTGCCCGGCCAGCTGGCGCGTGCTCTTGGCCTGGATGTCGACATAGTCATAGCGGCTGAGGCCGGTCGAGACTTCGCTGAATTTGACGACGTCGACGCCGTCCAGATCGCCGAGATCGCGATACAGCGCCGCCCACAGGCCGTCGGCCATGGAGTCGCCGAACACGCCGATGGTCAGGGTGCCGTCGGCGTAGCGGGCCTTGAGGCTGCTGGTGGGGGCGACCGGGGCTTCGACCTCGGCCGGTGTATCGGCCACAGCGGCGTCCGTCGCGTTGGCCGAGGCGTTCGCCTGCCCGCCAAACATCAGCGTGGGGTTACTCAACCAGGCGCGGCCGTCGGGGGTCAGCAGCAGGCCTGCCAGAACCCCGACCACAAAGGCCACCGTCAACGCATTGATGCCAGCGCGCACGCCCGTCCCCCGACGAATACTGCGGCCCAAGCCGAGCCTCGCCGACAGATTAACCGATCCCGTGGCTCAGAACAGGGCTTGCGCGCCTGCGGCGAACAACGAGGTTAAAATGCGTCAGCCGCCGACCCGGCTCTCGGCCCAGCGCGCGGCCAGATAGCCGATGCTGGAGGCCGACAGGGTCAGGACCGTGCCCCAGATGATATCGATCACCGTCATCCGGGTGGACCAGACATTCAGCGTCGCCTGGTTGGTCAGATCGTAGGTGGCATAGGCGACGAAGCCCAGGATGGCGCCGTTCATCGCCGCCCGGCCCAGCCCGCCGTCCTTGAGCGCCGGCGAGATCGCCAGCAGCACAATCCCGCCGATGTAGATCAGATAGAAGGCCACCGCCGCCTTCATGTCCGGCTTGTCTGCCAGGATCGGCCCCAGGATCGGCTTGTAGAGCCGGTTGGTCATGGTGGTCAGCCACACGGCATCGATCGCCGCAAACGCCAGACCCGCACCCAGATAGCCGGCCAGATATTTCAGCATGGTGGTCTCCCCTTGCTCAGCCCGCCACGGGCTTGAGACGATAGTGGCTGACCGCCCAGGTGCGGCCCCCGTCATTTCCGAACAGGCCGGCGGTCGCCAGATAGAACCGCCGCCAGCGCCGCGTCCACAGCCGCGCATCGGCGCCATAGGTTTCGGCCATCAGCTCGGCTACGCGGTCCGCGTTCTGGTCCATATTGGCCAGCCAGTGCCGGGCTGTCCGCGCATAGTGTTCGCCATTCCAGGTCCATTCGCTCTCGACCTCGAACAGGTCCGGGAATTGTCGGATCAGGCCCCGGCTGGGCATGACCCCGCCGGTGAAGAAATGCTGGGCGATAAAGTCCCCGCTGTCCGTGTGGTCAAAGCGGTACGGCGCGTCGCGGTGCGTGAAGATGTGGATGAACATCCGCCCGTCCGGCTTCAGCCAGCCCCGCGCCCGGGTCAGGAGCGCCTGCCAGTTGGCCATGTGCTCGAACATTTCGACCGAGACGATCCGGTCCACCCGCCCGGCCAGATTGGCGGAAGCCTCGAAATCATTCATGTCACAGGTGATGACGGTCAGATTGCCCAGACCCCGCTCGCGCGCCCGGGCCTCGATATGACCGCGCTGACCATGGCTGTTCGACACCGCGACGATCCGCGCCTTCGGATAGTGCTCGGCCATCCACAGGCTGAGCGAACCCCAGCCGCAGCCCAGCTCCAGAATGGTCTGGCCATCCGCCAGCTCTGCGTGCTCGCAGGTTTCTGCCAGAGCCAGCTCCTCAGCTTCATCCAGCGTCTCGTCGCCGGTCGGGTAGAGGCAGCACGAGTATTTCAGCCGCTGGCCAAGGCAGATCTCGAAGAATTCCGGCGGCAGCTCATAGTGCTGGTCATTGGCGGCATCCGTGTGCTCGGCGATGGGGCGTTCGGCCATCGACCGCGCAAAGGCGCCCTCGTCGTGGGGCGCTTCGCGATCCAGCCGCTTGCGCGCTTCCGATACCAGACTGTCGATGGCCCAGCGGGTCACCGGATCGGGAAAGGGGGCATCCTGAAGCTGGCGGATGGCGGCAGTCGCTGGATTCATGAAGGGCCCCGTTGGTAAAGCTTTGCTATGGCAACCAAACGCCGTCGGGGGCGTAATGGCTCCGCCGGAAGATGTCCGGTTTCCGACATTTACGCTCACAAGCGGAGCCTGGATGACTCATCCGACCTGTACCCCGTCGCGTAACTGCCTCAAAGACGGCTTCAGGGAGAGAACATGAGCCCGCACCTGGTGAACCCGGACCCCGTTCCGACAGACACTGCCGCCGCCGGTCAAAGAATCGCGGTGGTCGGATCGGGCATTGCGGGACTGTCGGCCGCCTGGCTGCTGGCAAAGCGCCATCAGGTGACCCTCTATGAAGCCGACAGCCGCATCGGCGGCCACAGTCACACGGTCACCGTCGAGGATGCCGGCGAGACGACTGCCGTCGACACCGGCTTCATCGTCTACAATGAGACCAACTATCCCAATCTGAAGGCCCTGTTCGAGCATCTGTCGGTGCCGACCCAGCCCGCCTTCATGTCGTTTGCCGTGTCGATGGACGACGGCGCCCTCGAGTATTCCAGCCATGGCGTCAGCGCCCTGTTCGCCCAGAAGCGCAACTACGCCAGCCCGAAATTCTGGCGCATGATCGGCGACCTGCTTCGCTTCCAGAAGCAGGCGCCGCGCGACCTTCCCGAACTGGAGCGGACGGGCGAGACTCTCGATGCCTATCTGACCCGGTCGGGATATGGCCCCCTGTTTCGCGACGCGCACCTGCTGCCTCAGGCGGCCGCCATCTGGTCATGCACCCTCAACCAGATGACCGACTATCCAGCGGCGGCCTTTGTGCGGTTCTACATGAACCACAACCTGCTGAAGTACGACCTCCGCCCCACATGGCGGACCGTCACGGGTGGTTCGCGCGAATATGTCAGCCGCCTGCTGGCCGATTTCGGCGGCACGGTCGTCACCGATGCCGGCATCGAGAGCGTGGTCCGGGGCCGCGACGGTGCTGCCCTGCGCTTTGCCGACGGCCGGTTCGAGCGCTTCGATGCCGTGGTTCTGGCCACCCATTCCGATCAGGCCCTGGCCCTGCTGGAAGCCCCGTCGGCCGAGGAGCGCCGACTGCTGGGCGCCATCGGCTATCGGCCCAACCGCGCCGTCCTGCACCGCGACACCCGCCTGATGCCCCAACGCCGCAAGGCCTGGGCCGCCTGGACCCACGTCGGCTACTCCGCCCGCGCCGGCGAGGGCGGGGTCACCTACTGGATGAACGAACTTCAGAGCCTGAAGGGCCCGCCCCTGTTCGTCAGCCTGAATCCGGCGATCGAGCCCGCCGCCGACACCATCCTCGGCGAATGGGATTATGAGCACCCCGTCTTCAACGGCGCCGCCCTCGAGGCCCAGAAGGGCCTGTGGAGCCTCCAGGGGCAGCGCAATGTCTGGTTCTGCGGCGCCTGGTTCGGCTCGGGCTTCCACGAGGACGGCATCCAGTCGGGTCTGGCCGTGGCCGAACAGCTGGGCGGCCTGCGCCGGCCCTGGTCGGTCGAGAACGAGAGCGGACGCATCCACGTCGGGCCGCATCCGGCCTCCGCTCTGGAAAGGGCGGCGTGACGACACCGCCTGCCTTCGGTCTCTACGTCGGCGAGGTCACCCACCGGCGGGTGCGCCCCTTTCATCACCGGCTGCGCTACCGCGTCTACATGCTGCTGCTCGACCTCGACGCGGTCGAGGCCAGACTGTCCCGCCTGAAATGGCTGAGGCCCGGGCGGTGGGGGCTGATGCGCTGGAACGCCGGCGACTACGGTCGAAAGGGTGATCCTCGTCCCTTGCGCGCCCAGATCGAGGACCAGCTCACCCGTGCGGGCATTGCGCTGGACGGCGGCCCGATCCGCCTGCTGACCATGCCCCGCATCCTCGGCTATGGCTTCAATCCGCTCAGCGTCTATTTCTGCTACCGCCTCGACGGCAGGCTGGCGGCGCTCGTCTATGAAGTGTCCAACACCTTTGGCGAGCGGCACAGCTATCTGATCGCCCGGCCCGACGGCGAGCCGGGCGACGGCCGGCAGACTGCGCCGAAGCGCTTCTTCGTCAGCCCCTTCATGGATATGGGCATGACCTATGACTTCATCGTCCGCCCGCCGGGGGAAGACCTTTCCGTGACCGTGGCCGTCCGGCGCGGCGACGCGCCGATCCTGACCGCCACCTTTGCCGGGCATCATCGCCCGCTCGACGATGGCAATCTGGCCCGCGCCTTCTGGTCCCATCCCCTGCTGACGTGGAAGGTCATCGCCGCCATTCATTGGGAAGCCATCAAACTGCTGTTCAAGGGGGCCCGGTACCGCGTTCGGGGCGCCCCTCCGGCCGATCCGGTGACGCACGGCACGGTGCTGTGACCGCGCCCGGGGTTGCCCCTCGCGACCGGTCACACTAGAGACCGAACAGACACGCCCAATTTCATCAGGCGATGAAAATAAGAGGAAGCGATGAGGAAACTCTACCCCGACGCCAAGAGCGCTCTGGACGGCCTGACCTTCGACGGCATGACCGTCATGGCCGGCGGCTTTGGCCTGTGCGGCATCCCCGAGCACCTGATCGCCGGCCTGCGCGACAGCGGCACCAAGGGCATGACCGTCATCTCGAACAACGCCGGCGTGGACGGCTTCGGCCTCGGCCAGCTGCTCGAAACCCGCCAGATCAAGAAGATGATCAGCTCCTACGTCGGCGAGAACAAGGAGTTTGAACGTCAGTACCTGGCCGGTGAACTGGAGCTGGAGTTCAATCCGCAGGGCACCCTGGCCGAGCGCATCCGCGCCGGCGGTGCGGGCATCCCCGCCTTCTTCGTCAAGACCGGCGTCGGCACCCTGGTCGCCGAAGGCAAGGAAGAGCGCGAGTTCAACGGCGAGCGCTACATCATGGAAAAGGGCCTGGTCGC
>JAHJYN010000140.1 GCA_018826885.1 Alphaproteobacteria bacterium
GGACCTGGGACGGGCCGCTGAACCTCAAGAACGCCCGTTTCGCCGAGGATCAGCACCCGCTGGATGCGACGCTGGATTGCCCGGCATCGTCCACCTATTCAAAGGCCTATCTGCATCATCTGATCCGGGCTGACGAGATCCTCGGCAAGGTGCTGCTGACCTGGCACAATCTGGCCTTCTACCAGGCCCTGACGGCGGCGATGCGCGAGGCGATCGCGGCGGGCCGGTTCGAGGCCTTCCGCCGCGACTTCCACGCCCGTCACCTCTCGAACGGCAAGGTCTAGCGCCGGGTCGGCTGGAACCAGCGGGGGGCGGCCGGCGGGGCGCAGTTGAAGCGCATGCCCTGCCCCTTCAGGAAGGCGCGCCGCAGTCGCCCGGCCTCGATCGCGGCCTGTACCTCGCGGCTGTGGCGGTCGGCGCCCGACAGGGTCCGCACCCAGCTGCGGGCCGGGATGAAGTCGGTGGCCGTGTCGCGGATGGCGTCCAGCGCTGCCTCGGCCGCGGCGTCGACGGCCCGGTCGCCCAGGGTGCGGCCGTCGGGGGCCGGCGGCTCATCCAGGTCGGGGCCCAGCGCCTCGTCCAGCCGCGCGACCTCGGCACCGATGGTCGAGCAGCGGTCGAGGTTGCGCATGTCATAGGGGTTGGCCTGGGCCTGCAGCAGCACTGTGGGGATGCGTTCGCGCCGCAGCCCCACATCGTCCAGCGGCGCTGTCACGGCTCCGCCAAATCCGTCGGCTACGGTCTGCACGCCGCTGCAGCCCGCCAGCGACAGGACAAGAGCAAGACACAGGAGGGGACGAAGAGCCATGCCGAACCCTAACCACAGTCCGCCCCGGCCGCACCAGCCCTCTCGGCCCCGTGGATAATCTTGTTGACAAAACACTAATACCGGAGCTTAACACCCATACGAATCAGGGGGATGGAGATGCTGGCGCCATTGAATAGTTTTTTGTGCCGCCACGACTTTTACTGGTCTGAGCGCCATGGGGCGGAACGTTGCCGTCGCTGTGCCAAACTGCGTCAGAGTGACAAGCCGACCCACAGCGAGCCGCTGCGCGTCGACGCGCCGCCGCCCCGTCCGGCCGCCGAGGTTATGGACTTCCCCGACCTGACGCCGCGCGAGGTCGCTCCCGCGGCCGTGCCTGCCGGGCCGGCCGATCTGAAGACGCGGATCGAGCAGCTCGCCCAAGGCCAGTCGCTCGACCGGGCCGCCACGCTCAAGCTGTTGCTGGACCTGATCGAGGACGGTCAGTCGGCCGATCCGCAGATCGTCGGCGTCACCGCTGCCGACCTCTATGCCCGGCTGCACACGGCGGTGACCCAGGCCTGATCCGGAAGCGGGTGGTACGCCCTCTCGGGCTCGAACCGAGGACCCTCTGATTAAAAGTCAGATGCTCTAACCAACTGAGCTAAGGGCGCATACCACACCGGTCGCATTCGCGACCCGGCGACGGGCCTTCTGTTGCAAACCGTCGCCGGGGTCAAGGGCCGGCTCGACGCGCGACGGAGTGGAGGCTAGGCAGTGACCATGAAACCGCTGTCCAGCCTGCGCATCATCGAGTTCGACGGTCTGGGTCCCGTCACCTTCCTCGGCATGGTGCTGGCCGACCTCGGCGCCGACGTCGTCCGGCTGACCCGCGCCGACAGCGCGGGGGCCGCCGTTTTCACCGAGGTCGGCGGCGCCATCCTGCACCGGGGCCGGGCCGCCGTACCGGTCAATCTGAAGGACGACGGGGATCGTGCCCGGGTGCTGGACCTGCTGGCGCACAGCGACGGACTGATCGAGGGCTTCCGGCCAGGCGTCATGGAGCGGCTGGGCCTCGGCCCCGAGACCTGCCTCGCCCGCAACCCGGCACTGGTGTTCGCCCGGGTGACCGGCTGGGGCCAGACGGGGCCGCTGGCTCCGGCGGTCGGCCATGACATCAACTATCTGGCCCTGAGCGGCGCCCTCAGCACCTTCGGGGAGGCGGACCGCCCGGCGCGACCACCGCTCAACCTGGTCGGCGACTATGCCGGCGGGGCGCTGATGGGCGCGATCGGACTGCTGTCCGGCGTCCTGCAGGCCCGCACCACCGGCAAGGGGACCGTGATCGACGTCGCCATGACCGACGGGGTGGCGCTGATGACGGCCCTGTTCCATGCGCTGAAGGCGCGCGGTCTCTGGACCGACCAGCGCGACGCCAATCTGCTGGACGGCTCGACGCCCTTCTACCGCTGCTATCGATGCCGCGACGGCGGCGAGGTCGCGGTCGGAGCGCTGGAGCCCCGCTTTTACGCGGCGCTGCTGGCCGGGCTGGAACTGTCCGCCGACGACGCGCCCCAGTATGATCGGACCCGGTGGCCCGAGATTTCCGGGCGCTTCGCCGCCATCTTTGCGACTCGTGACCGCGACGACTGGACCGCCCGGTTCGAGGGCACCGAGGCCTGCGTCACACCGGTCCTGACCCTCGGCGAAGCCGTCACCCACGCCCACAACCAGTCCCGCGGGACCTTCGATGCGGCGGGGGCTCCCGCTCCGGCGCCCTTGTTCGACGGCGTGCGACCCGGCTCGGGTGCTCTTGAGCGGACCGAGATCCCGCTTGTCGACGCCCTCGAGCGCTGGAACCGCCCGACAGCGGCGATCTGATCGTCCGGGGTGCTCCTGCCCATTCCCCCGCGCCCCGGGATCGGGCATGAATGGCACCGGGGGAACGGCCCGGCGATCCGGGCATTTTCTCACCCAGACCCACGGGTTTCAAATGAAGGGGGCCTAGAATGAGACATGCGATGAAACTGGTCGGACTGGGAGGGCTTGCCGCAGCCCTGCTGACGCTGTCCGCCTGCGACGACCCGCTTCCGGCCGACGAGGGCGTGGAGCCGATCGGCCCGGAAGTCACCGAACCGGTGATTCCCGAAACGCCGCCCGTCGAGCCGCCGGCCGACGCCGAGGCCCCCGTTCAGCCGCCGCCCACCCTTCCGACGGATAATCGGACCTCGGAAGAATCGGTTCGCCCTGATAGCGACACGCTTTTCTATTGATAAGGGACGATTCCCGGTCATACCGCCGGGGATGATCGTCTGCCGCCTCCATCGTCCAGGTCCCGTTTGCTGAAGCACCGCACACTCTTGCTCGCAGGTCTTGCGGTGTTCAGCCTGTCGGCCGAAAGGGCGATGGCAGACCCCAAGGCCCAGGTTCGCGGGGATCTGGACGAAGACCTGCGGCAGCGGATTGTCGAGGTCATTGGCGAAGTGGACGGGCCTGCGGCCAGCCGCTTCGAAGCCCGTCGCCATGCCCGGGCGGCGGCCGAATCCGCCGAAGCGCTGCTGCGGTCAGAAGGCTATTTCCAGGCCCAGATCGAGGATCTGGTCGAGGGCGAGGAAACCCCGGTTGCCGTCATCCTCGTCGAGCCCGGCCGTCGCTTCCTGATCGCAAACCCGACCGTCACCTGGACCGATGAGACCCCCCTGCCCGAGATCGAGGCGCGCGTGCGCGAGGAGATCGGGCTGGAGCCCGGTGATCCGGGGCGAGCGGTAGAGGTCATCGCTGCCGAGGGCCGCATTGTCGCGGGCCTGACCCGGCGCGGCTATGCCGATGCGCGCGCTCGGCCCCGCCGGGTCGTGGTCGACCACGCCAGCTTTTCGGTAGAGCCGGAATACCGGATCGATTCCGGACCGCTGGTGACCCTGGACGGCATCCAGCTGGAAACGCGCGGCGTCACCAACGCGCGCTGGGTCGCAGGCCTCGCCCCCTGGGACGAGGGCGATGTCTACAATCCGGAGCAGGTCGCGGAGTTGGAGCGCCGCTTGCTGGAAACGGGCGTCTACGATGGCGTCGGTGTCGCCCTGACGCCGCCCGGACAGACCACCCCGGACGGCAACCGGCCCGTGATCGTGACCCTTACCGATCGGCCGCAACGCATTCTGGAGGCCGGTGCCACCCTGTCGACGGCAGAGGGCGCCGGTGTCGACTTCATCTGGACGCACTACAATCGCTTCGGGCGCGCCGACACCCTGCGCTATCAGGCCAGACTGGCCGGGATCGACA
>JAHJYN010000141.1 GCA_018826885.1 Alphaproteobacteria bacterium
ATCCTGCTGACCAATGAGACCAGCGTGAACCGCAAGCTGAAGGAAGCCATCCTTTCCAGCCGTCTGGAGGCGACTCTCAGCAAGGAACAGATCATCGAACTGTACCTGAACGAGATTTATCTCGGGTACCGGTCGTATGGCATCGCTTCGGCGGCCTACAACTATTTCGGCAAGTCGCTGGAGCAGCTGACGCCTGAAGAGGCCGCGTTCCTCGCCGCCCTGCCCAAGGGGCCGACCAACTATCATCCCAAACGCTATCCGGAAGCCGCCAAGGCCCGCCGCGACTGGGTGCTGGGCGAAATGGCCGACAACCGGGCCCTGACGCAGCAGGAACTGGCCGCCGCGCGCGCCAAGCCTCTGGTGACCCAGGACGCGCCGATGCGGGCGCAGTACCGCGACGCCGACTATTTCGTCGAGGAGGCCCGGCGTCAGGCCATCGCCGAATACGGGGCCCAGGCGATCAACGCCGGCGGCTACTACCTGCGCACCACCCTTGATCCGACCCTGCAGACCGCCGCGCGAGACGCCCTGATGACCGGGCTCGAAACCTATGACCGCCGCCATGGATGGCGGGGTCCGTGGGGCACGACGGACTTCTCGGATGGCTGGCAGGAAGAGGCCCGGAAAAAGACGGCGCCACCCGAGCGGCGGGCCTGGCAGGCCGCGGCCGTCGAGAGCGTGTCGGGCAATACCGTCCGCATCCGTCTGGCCGTCAGCGACGGCGTTGGCGCGCTGGTGCCCGACGATGCCGCCTGGGCCAATGCCAACAAGCGGCTCCAGCGCGGAGACCTGATCTTCGTCGAGCCGCGCGGCGACCAGTATGCGTTGAAGCAGATTCCGGCCGTCAACGGCGCCCTTGTCGCCATCGATCCCCAGACCGGACGGGTCCTGGCCATGGTCGGGGGCTATTCCTATGCCCTGTCCAGCTTCAACCGGGCCACCCAGGCGCGCCGCCAGCCGGGCTCGGCCTTCAAGCCGATCGTCTACGCCGCGGCGCTTGAAGGCGACTTCACCCCGGCCTCGATCGTGCTGGATGCGCCGATCAGCTTTGCCGGGGGGGCGAACGGCACCCGCTGGACGCCCGAGAACTACAGCCGGGAGTATTACGGACCCCAGTCCCTGCGACGCGGCCTCGAGCTGTCGCGCAACGTCATGACGGTCCGGCTCGCCGATCAGGTCGGCATGCGCAAGATCGTCGATCTGGCCGAGACCATGGGCGTTGCCGATGACCTTCCGGCCAATCTGTCCGTATCGCTCGGGGCCGGCGAGACGACCCCCTATGACCTGACGGCCGCCTATGCCGCCTTCGTCAACGGCGGGCGTCGGATCGAGCCCTATCTCATCGAACTGATCCAGGACCGGAACGGCGAGACGGTGTTCAACGCCGAGAGCCGCACCTGCCGCGACTGCGGCCGCGGCTTCAGTGGCCAGGAGTCGCCGCGCCTCGAGCCGCGCGGCGAACAGGTCATCGACCCCATCACCGCCTATCAGGTCAGTTCGATGCTGGAAGGCGTCATCCAGCGCGGCACCGGCGCCAGCGCCCGCGGCCTCGGCCGCTGGGTCGGCGGCAAGACCGGCACCACCAATGAGTACCGCTCGGCGTGGTTCGTCGGCTTCACGACCGACATCGTCGTCGGCGTCTTCATCGGCTTTGACGACAACCGCCCCATGGGCCGGGGCGAGACCGGTGCGGCGACGCCCGTGCCCATCTTCAACGCCTTCATGCAGGAAGCGCTCAAGCAATATCCGGCGCGCCCCTTCCTCAAGCCCCGGAATGCGGTCTTCCGCACGGTCAACGGCATCGAGGAAGCCTTCCGCCCCGGGACCGAGCGCCGCATTCCCGAGCCTGCGCCCGAGCCCGAAACGCCGACCGGGCCGCAAAACTACAACGACATCATCCGGCGCGAGCAGGAAGAAAAGACGCGTCAGGAGGCCACCGCGCCCCCGCCGACGACGCCGCCTCCGCCGAAGAAGGAACCGGCAGAGGACTTGAGCGGGCTCTACTGACCCTCTAGGTACCAGCCTTGTCGCGCATCCGGCCTCACGGTCGGGTGCGCCTTTTCATCAGATCGCAGGAGTAGGCGATGAGAGCGGATGTCGAGGCCTTGAAGGCTGACATCGAGCAGAGCGTGGCTCTGCTCAGGA